>JAIENU010000032.1 GCA_019751125.1 Burkholderiales bacterium
CCCGAGCAGTCGTAGTCGATGTGTTCACCCATGGTGCGCACGGTGCGCGGATTCGCGCAGAGCTTGATCACCGGGATGATCGGATTGCCGATGACATTGCCCTGGCCGGTGGGGAAGAAATGCACCACATAGCCCGAGGCCGCGCACAGCGTGACCATCTCGGCGGCGGCCGAGGACGAATCCATGAACCACAGGCCGGGCCTGGTCGGGGTCTCGGCCTTGTCGAGCACGCCGATGACCTTGCACTGCTTGCCGATCTTCTGGATGTTGCCCAGCGCCTTTTCCTCGATCGTGGTCAGGCCGCCGGCGATGTTGCCCTTGGTCGGTTGCGATTCGGACAGGTCGCTGGTCTTGTGGCGTTCGACGACTTCCTGGTAGCGGTTGAACATCTTCATGAAGTCTTCGCGCACCTGCGGCGTCGCGCAGCGGTCGGCGACGATGTTTTCACCACCGGTGATTTCGGTGGTTTCGCCGAAGCACATGGTCACGCCCAGCGGATCCATCTTGTCGAAGGCGCTGCCGACAGTCGGGTTGGCGCCACAGCCGGAGGTGGTGTCCGACTCGCCGCACTTGGTCGACACCCAGAGGTCGCTGATCGGGCATTCAACGCGCTGCAGCTCGGAAGCCCACTGCACGTATTCCTTGGCCACCTTGGAGGCGCGCAGGATGGTGTCGTGGTCGCCGTGCAACTCGATGCCGAAACCGGTGACCGGCTTGCCGGTCTTGGCAATGCCGTCGACGACTTTCTTTGCCCAGCCTTCCTCGATGCAGATCACCACGACGGCAGCGACGTTGGGGTTGGCACCCGCGCCGATCAGCGTGCGGAAATGCAGGTCAAGGTCGGCACCGAACTGCAGCCGGCCGTAGGGATGCGGAATCGCGATGGCGCCCTTGATGTTGTGGGCCACGGCCTCGGCGGCGGCGTTCGACAGGTCGTCAACGGGAAGGATCAGCACATGGTTGCGGACGCCGACACGGCCGTTCTCGCGGCGGTAGCCCATGAATGTGGTTTTGCTGTTGATCATTACTTTCTCCAGGAATTTTCAGTCCGGCGCAGGCGCCGGTTTACCAACGCGCTCTTGCCGCTCTTGCGCTTGTTTGCTTCTTCTTTGCTTCTTCTCTTACCAGCGCTTGGTCTTGATGTTGTGCACGTGGGCGTGTTCACCGACCTTGATGTCAGCGACAGCCTTGCCGATGTCGAATCCGTACTTGATGATGGTGTCGCCACTCTTGATGTCGCGCAGCGCAGCCTTGTGGCCGATGGGGATGTCGTTGATCGCCTTGACCTTGATCGTCGAGTCGTCTTCCATCACCCAACCGATCATTTCCTGACCAGCCTTGATGCCTTCGATCACGGCCACGCCGACCGTGTCCTTCTTGTCGTGTACCAGCAAGTGAATCATCGTGCCTCCTGAATTTGGCGCTGCTGAATTAAAGCCATGTTGCGCTGTGGCGGGCACGCGGTTTTTGCTGCGTGCACCTGGTTCCGATCATCCGGCGAATACCGGATCAGGGCCGCAGATGCTAACGCCCGCCGCTTTGACGGGTCAACTATATGACCTATATGAATCCTTCAAGTGCGTGCTAGACTGCGCCGCCGATGAACAGCGTCCACCCCGACAATCTCACCGCCAATCCGCTGTACCGCGAGGTGCAGTGGCGCATCACGCGGGCGCTGGCGGCCGGGGAATGGAAGCCGGGCGAGGCCATCCCCAGCGAAAGCCGGCTCGCAGCCCAGTTCAAGGTGTCGATCGGCACCATTCGCCGCGCCATCGACGAACTCGTCGCCGGGCGCATCCTGGTGCGCCAGCAGGGACGCGGCACCTTTGTTGCGACGCACACCGAAGACCGCACGCTGTTTTACTTTTTTCACGTCGTCGGCAAGGACGGCAGTCGCGAGTTTCCGGAGTCCGAGATGCTGGGCTTCCGCAAGGAACGTTCCGACGAAGCCGACGAACGCGATTTCGGCCTGGCCCGCGGCACCCGCGTCGCACGCCTGCGCAACCTGCTCAAGCTCGGCGGCCAGCCGGTGGTGCTTGACGACATCACCGTGCCCGTCGAGGAATTTCCGAAACTCGACGAAGCCACCTTCCGCAAGCGCGAAGGCACCATCTACGGCCTCTACCAGGCGCGTTACGGCGTCAACGTGGTGCGCATCAGCGAGCGGCTGTCCGCGGCACAGCCGCCGGCCGAGGTCGCGGGGATACTCGGCATGCACCCGAACCAGCCGGCACTGCAGATGCGGCGCATCGCCTACAGCTACAACGATTCACCGGTGGAATACCGCCGCAGCTGGATCAACACCGCGGAGCATGAGTATCTGAGTGATCTGTGGAAGACCGCGGCGCGGTAGCGGCGAAGCAGAATTGCAGCAGCCTCAGAATCCGAGCTCACGCCGCGCCAATGCGATCAGCGCCGGATCACGCGCGTTCTTCAGCAGCCACTCGAATTGCGCGCGCGCATCCTCGCGCAGCCCGGCGCGTGCCAGATTGAGTCCCGCCTGCATGCGCGCTGCAGCCGCAGTCTCCACGTCAGCGGCGCGTGCGGCGACACGCAGGAAATAATCGGCAGCGAACTGCGGCTGGTTCAGCCGCGCAAAACCTTCGGCCAGCGCGGTCAGCAATCTGCGCGTCTGCGCGGCATCGGCCAGCGGCAGCACACGCTCGGCGAGCAGTTGGCTGGCCTCGAACACGCCGTGGTCGGCGCACTGCAGCGCAACGGCCATCCATTCCTCCGCCTGCGCCGGTACCGCGGCGGTGTCGGCGAGTTGGCGGGCGATGACGGTGGCTTCCTCGTAACGGCCTGCACGCAAGGCCGTGGCCATCAGGCGCAGTGACCACACTGCCGGCGCGATGCCGGCCGGTGCCGCGAGGCCACGCCGGAAATCAAAGGCTGCCGCATGGTCGCCGGCGTTTTCAGCGGGTGTCGCCAGTGCCAGCCGCGCGTCATCTGCCAGCGCAGCCGGGCCACCGGACCAGTTCGCAAACAGGCGCAGCGCGGTACGCGGCAGGCGTGACTCGATCAGGTTTGAAACCAAGGCCGCTTGCGCAGTGCGACGCAGGCCATCGCTCACCGCCTCACGCGACAGCAGCGCCATATAGGCACGCCCCAGCACCGGTTCCGCCGCCAGCCGCCTGCGCGCGAATTCAAGCCATCCGGCCTCGTCGCCTGCGAGCAGCTGGTGGCCGTTCGCCGCGGCGCGGGCATGGGCGGTGTATGACGCCCACAAGGCCGCGGCATCCCCGGCACCGGGGCGGTCCAGCAATGCTTCCTGCACCTCAATGCGCAGCAGCGCCGAAGGCAGGCGATCCGCGGCCTCACCCAGCACCCGCCACCACGCGGCATCGTCGCTGCGATTCAACGCGGCACGCGCCTGGGCCACCGCCTCGGCCGGCGTCACCACGCCGCCATGCAGGCGCAGACGCAGCCGGGTCGCACCGCGCTCGTCAAGCTGGCCCAGCCATTGCACGGCATCGGCGGCACGGCCAAGGTCGAGCAGCCCGTCCACAAAAAGCGCCGCGGCTACGGCATCAAGCGGGCGGTAATCCTGCTGGAAACGCAGCATGCTGCGGTAAGCCTCATCGGCGAGGCGGTCTGCGATGAGGCCGCGGATCACCAGCAGGCGCAGTTCGCGCAGACGCGGCTCGGTGATGCCGGCCGCCCACAGCGCGCGCCCGGCCTGATCACGTGCAACAGCGCCGCGCCCCAGCACCAGAGCGGCGCGTGCCGCCGCCTCATGCAGATCGGCACCGGCATCACCACTCCAGCCGGTCGCACGCCTGAGTACTGCCTCATGCTGCCCCAATCCGGCCAACAGTTGCAGGCGCAGGCGCTCCCATTCCCGCCATGACGGGTTATTGGGCGCGGGCTGCAACACATCCATGCGCTGCAGGGCGAGTTGCGCCGCGCCGCTGCGCGCCAGTTCACGCACCACGCCAAGTGCATCGGGCGCCTCGGCAGCCTGCGCAAAGGCCGCGGCCATACCCGCCGCGGCAATCATCCGGCAACACCATGTCTTGAAAGCGGTCATCTCCGTCATTCTAGGTCCAGCCCTGACCGAAACAAATCCGGCAAAATAAAAAAGCCGCCCGGAGGCGGCTTTTTTGCGCAGCCCGGACTTGCCGGGATGCCTGTGCGATTACTGCTGTTCGGCAACCACTTCGGTTTCCGCGGCAGCGGCGGGCCCCGTGGAGAGTTTCTCCTTGATGCGTGCCGCCTTGCCTGACAGGCCGCGCAGGTAATACAGCTTCGAACGGCCGACATCACCACGGCGCTTGACTTCGATGCTGGCAATCGACGGCGAGTAGGTCTGGAAGGTACGCTCGACGCCTTCACCCGAGGAAATCTTGCGCACGATGAACGACGAATTGATGCCGCGGTTGCGCTTGGCGATCACCACGCCTTCGTAGGCCTGGACGCGCTTGCGCTCGCCTTCAACCACGTTGACGTTGACGATGACCGTGTCACCAGTGACGAATTCCGGGGTCTTGCGGCCCAGACGCTTGATTTCTTCCTGTTCCAGCTGCTGAATTACGTTCATGTCCAGACTCCCTTGAACTCGTTACCTAAACTTTGATTGCGCCCGCCGTATGGCGTTCGCGGTTAAACCTTGCCGCTGCCCTGCTCGCGGCGGTATTCATCGAGCAACTGCTGTTCTTCCGCGGTCAGCGTGCGCCGCTCCAGCAAATCCGGCCGCCGCTGCCAGGTGCGGCCCAGCGCCTGCTTCAGGCGCCAGCGCGCGATATCCGCATGGTTGCCCGACATCAGCACCGGCGGCACCACCAAACCTTCATACGTCTCCGGACGCGTGTAGTGCGGGTGATCGAGCAGTCCGTCGACAAACGAATCCTGCACCGCCGACCCGGCATCACCCAGGGCTCCGGGCAACTGCCTCACCACTGCATCCATCAGCACCATCGCGGCCAGTTCACCGCCGCTCAGCACATAGTCACCGATCGAAACTTCCTCGACCGCGTGATCCAGCACCTGGTGCCCGAACAACCGTTCATCAACACCTTCGTAACGCCCGGCGAGCAACACCAGCCCCTGCTCGCGCGACAATTCCAGCACCAGCCGGTGGTCCAGCACCCGGCCCTGCGGTGACAGGTGCAACACCCGCGGCTTCGCGACACCCTGGCCGCGCTGCCTCTGGCAGGCCGCGTTCAGCGAACGGCGCAGCGGTTCCACCAGCATCACCATCCCCGGTCCGCCGCCATAAGGCCGGTCGTCCACGGTGCGGTGGACGTTGCCCGCAAAATCACGCGGATTCCACGCCACCAGCTGATACAGGCCCCGCGACTTCGCCCGCCCGGTGACACCCTGCTCGGTCACCGCGTCGAACATCGCCGGGAACAGCGTCACGACATCAAACTGCAGCATCAGTAGTCGGCGCCCCAATCCACGCTGATCGTTCCCGCGGCCATATCAACCTTGCGGATCACCGAAGTGATGAACGGCAGCAGCCGCTCGCGATCGCCTTCCACCACCAGCACGTCGTTGGCGCCGGTTTCAAACAGTTGCACCACCTTGCCAAGCACGATCCCCTCTGCATTCACCACCTGCAGTCCGACGAGATCGGCCCAGTAATACTCTTTCGAGGCAGCCGGCGGAAACTCGCTCCGTGCCACCGCGATACGCTGGCCCTGGAAGGCCGCCGCCTGCTCGCGGTCATCAATACCGGCAAGTTTTGCCACTACCGCAGCGCCATGGACCCTGGCCTCAACCACCGGCCACGACCGCCATGCGCCTTCATGCCCGACCTGCCACTGCGCATAGCCGAGCAGGCCTTTACGTTCCTGGGTGAAAGGCTGGACCTTGATCCAGCCCTGCACACCATAGGGCGCAACCACGCGCCCCATCACCACCAGACGCTCGGAAGACGCGCTTATGCGGCGGCCTTCTGCGCGCCCGCCTGCTTGACGAGACGGGTGACGGTGTCTGACAGTATGGCGCCCTTGCCTTTCCAGAAAGCGAGACGCTCCTGGTTGATGCGCAGACGTTCACGGCCTTCCGGCGCCTTCGGATCGTAAAAACCAAGGCGTTCGATAAAGCGGCCGTCGCGCGGAAACTGCGAATCAGCAACGACGAGATTAAAAAACGGACGCTTCTTGGCGCCGCCACGAGCTAAACGAACCACCACCATGATGAGTTCCCGGTGACTGAAAAAGTCGAAAGGGCGAGATTTTACGGTACTTTACGACTTGCAGGCAATGTACCGCGGTACTGCAGCAAAATCCGGAACAATCCGGGCACCAACCCCCAAAAATACAATAACCCATTGATTTTAAACAACTAAATGAATAATTATCCGGACAATCCCGCCGCCCTGATCGAATCCGCCCTGCAAACCCGTTTCGGCACCCGTTTCGGGATTCCCGGCAATCAGGCCGGGCTGGCCGCACTGGCCACCATGGCCGGCCACCGCTCGATCCGCCGTTTCCGCGCCGACCCGGTGGCGCCGGAGCTGCTGCGCCTGCTGTTCGCCTGCGCACTGTCCGCACCAACCAAAAGCGACCTGCAACAGGCCGACATCATCCATGTCGCCGACCCGGAAAAGCGCCGGCGCATCGTTGCCCACCTGCCGGACATGGCCTGGATACTCGATGCCCCGGTATTCCTGGTGTTTTGCGGCAACAACCGGCGCATCCGCCACATCGGCGAATGGCGCGGCAAACCCTTCGCCAACGAGCACCTCGACCATTTCATGAATGCCGCGGTGGATGCCGGCATTGTGATGATGCATTTCATCAGCGCCGCCGAGGCCGCAGGCCTCGGCACCTGCCCGATCAGCGCCATCCGCAACGCGGTCGATACCGTCAGCGCCGAACTCGCGCTGCCCCAGGGCGTGTTCCCGGTGGCCGGACTGTGCGTCGGTTACCCGGCCAGCGCCGGATACATCAGCCCGAGGCTGCCGCTGGAAGTCACGGTGCACACGGACCGGTATGACGAGTCGAAGCTGCGCGAGCAGGTTGACGGCTACGACCGGCGGCGCCACGACAACCACCCCTACGCCAAGCAGCGGCGAACCAAAAACTTCGGTGAAGCCGCGTTCTACGGCTGGTCGGAGGACAAGGCCCGGCAGTATGCCGAGCCGGAGCGCGCGGACTTCGGCGACTACATCCGGCGCCAGGGCTTCAGCCTGAAATAAGGAGGATGCTGAGCGGCCGCAGCGCAGGGAGGCGCTGCGGGCCCCGGCCGTCAGCGCATGCCGGGGAACATCCCCTTCATGCCGCGCATCATCTTGGCCATGCCGCCCTTGGCCACCATTTTCATCATCTTCTGGGTCTGCTCGAACTGGTTGAGCAGGCGGTTGACTTCCTGAACGGTGACCCCGGCGCCGCTGGCGATGCGCCGTTTGCGTGAAGCCTTGATCAGCTCGGGTTTGGCCCGCTCCAGCGGCGTCATCGCGTTGATGATGCCCTCGAGGCGGCGGATGGTCTTGTCTTCCATCTGCGGCGCGGCCTGCGCCGCCTGCGCAAGCTGCGCCGGAAGCTTGTCCATCAGCGCGCTCATGCCGCCCATCTTGCGCATCTGCGCGATCTGTTGCTTGAAATCCTCAAGGTCGAAACCCTTGCCGGACTTCACCTTGCGCGCAAGCTTCTCGGCCTCGTCGCGGTCGACCGACTTCGACACGTCCTCGATCAGCGACAGCACATCGCCCATGCCGAGAATGCGCGAGGCCATGCGGTCGGGATGGAAGGCCTCGAGGCCATTGATCTTCTCGCCGGTGCCGGCAAACTTGATCGGCTTGCCGGTGATGTGGCGCACCGACAGCGCCGCACCGCCGCGGGCATCACCGTCAAGCTTGGTCAGCACCACGCCGGTCAACGGCAGCGCATCGGCAAAGGCCCTGGCGACATTGACCGCATCCTGGCCCTGCATCGCATCCACCACAAAAAGCGTTTCCACCGGCAGCAGCGCGGCGTGCAATTCGCGGATCTCCTGCATCATCGCCTCGTCAACCGCGAGCCGGCCCGCGGTATCGACGATCAGCACGTCGTGGTAGTGAGTGCGTGCGAATTCCAGTGCGCGGCGGGCAATCGCCAGCGGCTGCTCGCCTTCGGTCACCGGGTGGAAATCGGCTTCGACCTGCCCGGCCAGCACGCGCAACTGCTCGATCGCCGCGGGACGGTAGACGTCGCAGCTGGCAAGCAGCACTTTTTTCTTCTGCTCGCGCAGAAGCCGCGCCAGTTTCGCCGCGGTGGTGGTCTTGCCGGCGCCCTGCAGGCCCGCCATCAGCACCACCGCCGGCGGCTGCACGGCCAGGTTGAGCGCCTCGTTGTGCTCGCCCATCAACGCGATCAGCTCGCGATGCACCACGCCAACCAGTGCCTGGCCCGGGGTCAGGCTGCCGATGACCTCTTCGCCGACCGCCTTCTCGCGGATGCGGTCGATGAAGGCCTTGACCACCGGCAGGGCCACGTCGGCCTCAAGCAGGGCCATGCGCACCTCGCGCAGCGCATCGGCGATATTGGTTTCGGTAAGCCGCGCTTCACCGCGCAGCGTTTTCACGACGCGCGACAGGCGACCGGTCAGGCTGTCAAACATGGCTTCGGGTAAACTCCGGAAATGCAAGGGATTTTACCGCAGGCCGGATCGCCCCTCGCCTTCCATTTCATGGCCGCGCTGCTCTATGCCGCACTGTCGGTCTACTTCTGGCGCCGTCACTGGGTGACCGGGACACAAACCGCACACGACGGCACCGGCCGCGCACTGCTGCTGCTCGTGTTGCTGGTGCACGCGGCATCGGTTTTCGGCCCGATGTTCAGCGGCAATACGCTGCGCATCGGCGTCGGCGACGCCATTTCCGCCATTCTCTGGCTGACCGTGCTGATCTACGGTCTGGGCAGCCTTGTTTACCGGCTCGAGGCGCTGCAGGCGCTGATCATGCCGGTGGCCGCGGCAGCGGTGCTGCTGCCGGTGCTGTTGCCCGCGGCACGCGCCATCCCCAACACCGAAATGCTCGCCTTCAAGCTGCATCTGGTGATGTCGATGCTGGCCTACAGCCTGTTCACCATCGCCTCGCTGCATGTGCTGCTGATGGCCATGCTTGAAAAACGCCTGCATCGCGGCACGCTGCCGGCAGGGCTGAACCGGCTGCCTCCGCTGCTGACCATGGAAACACTGCTGTTCCGCATCATCTGGGCGGGCTTCCTGATGCTGACATTGACGCTGGCAAGCGGCGTGATGTTCTCCGAAGAGCTGTTCGGCCGCGCGGCACGCCTCAACCACAAAACGCTGTTCGGCTTTGTCTCCTGGTTTGTATTTGCCGCGCTGCTCGCCGGACGCCACTGGCGCGGCTGGCGCGGGCGTATTGCCGTGCGCTGGACCCTCGCCGGTTTTCTGCTGCTGATCCTCGCCTACCTCGGCAGCAAGTTCGTCCTCGAAGTGCTGCTCGGCCGCGTCTGAACGTACCGCCGACGTCGTCATTCACCGGAGTACCCCATGGAAGTCCTGATACTGGCCGCCCTGATCCTGCTCAACGGCGCATTCGCGATGTCCGAAGTCGCACTGCTCACCGCACGCCAGTCGAAGCTCACCACCCTGGCCCAGCGCGGCGACAAACTTGCCGCCGCCGCAATCCGGCTGAGCGCCGAACCGACACGCTTTCTGTCGACGGTGCAGATCGGCATCACCTCGATCGGCCTGCTCAACGGAATTGTCGGCGAAGCCATCCTCGCCGAGCCGTTTGCGCTGTGGCTGCAGCACAAGGGCCTCGAGGCCAAGGCCGCGAATATCACCGCCACCGCGATCGTGGTGGTTGGGGTGACCTACTTTTCCATCGTGGTCGGCGAAATCGTGCCCAAGCGCCTCGGCCAGCACAGCGCCGAAAACATTTCACGCTTTGTCGCCTGGCCGATGCGCACCCTGGCCTGGGCCACCGCGCCTTTCGTGCACCTGCTGACTACATCCACCGACGCGGTGCTGGGCGTGCTGCTCAAGCTGTTCCGTCTGCAGCCGCAGGACTCCGGATCGCAGCCGCTGTCGGTCGATGAAATCCGCACCATCGTCCTCGAATCGTCGAACGTGCTGCCGAAAAAACACGCTTCGGTCCTGCTCAACCTGCTCGAAATCGGCGCGATCACCGTGGACGACGTAATGGTGCCACGCAACCAGATTGAAAGCGTCAACATCGAACTGCCGATTGACGAGATTGCCGAACAGCTGTCAACCGCACATCACCGCCGCGTGGTGGTCTACCAGGGCGAATTCGACAATGTGCTGGGCACGCTGCGCGTGCGCCATGCGCTGACACTGATCCAGCGCGAGGAGCTCACCGCAGAGACCCTGCGCGAGATGATCCGCGAACCCTATTACGTGCCCGCGAGCACGCCGCTGCTGCTGCAGATCCAGAACTTCCAGGAACACGAGGACCGGGTCAGTCTGGTGGTTGATGAATACGGCGAGATCATGGGACTGGTCACGCTGGAGGACATCCTCGAGGAGATCATCGGTGAATTCACCACACAATCGCCGCTGATGGCGCGCGGCCTGCACGCACAGCCTGACGGCAGTTATGTCGTCGAGGGCAGCACGCTGCTGCGCGAGTTGAACCGCAAACTCGGATTCGGCTTTCCGCTGGACGGACCGAAAACGCTGAACGGACTGATCCTCGAGCACCTGCAGGACATTCCCGAGCCCAACACCAGCGTACGCATCGCCGGGCATCCCCTGGAAATCGTGCAGACCCAGGACCGGGTGATCAAGAGCGTGCGTCTGATCGCACCGGCCAAAACGCCACAGCCCTGAGTCGTACTGTGCGGAACCGCCTTTACAAAGAGGGCGGGTAAAGGCATCATCTTGGGATAATCATACGTAACCCATTGGTTCATCAAGGGATTTTGGAGGCTC
>JAIENU010000213.1 GCA_019751125.1 Burkholderiales bacterium
TACTGGGACCTGATCGGCAATTCCGGGCGCTTTCACCGTTCGCTGCCGCTGCTGCTGGCCGATGCGCCGTTTGCGCGTTTCATGGCCTTTGCCGACTGGCTGTACCGCAATACCGCAAAGACCCACGAGTTCTCACTGGAAAAACTCTGCGGCTACCTGCACGATTTCCTGGTTGCCGGTGACGCGGATGCCACAGTGGTGGCTGCCGCGGTGGCGGAAGATTTTGAAGCCAGCGGTGCCCGCGGCAAGCTGCCGTTCATGGCGCGCGGCACCCGCCCCGAGCCTGCCGCGGCACGCGGCCGGCTGCGCCAGGCCCGGCACGTTCACTGAACACCTGTACAGAGGCTACGACGATGCGCCGCTTTGATCCCCGCGAACATGCCCGCAACGTGCTCGGCGAGCCGCTGCAGTCCTGCAGTGAAAGACCGCTGACCGGTTTCTTCCGTGACGGCTGCTGCAACACCAGTCCGGAGGACATGGGGGTACATACCGTGTGCGCGGTGATGACCGCTGAGTTCCTCGAATTCAGCAAGGCGCGCGGCAACGACCTCTCGACCCCGGCGCCGCAATTCGGTTTTCCCGGATTGCAGCCCGGCGACCGCTGGTGTCTCTGCGCACCGCGCTGGCGCGAGGCGCTCGATGCCGGCAAGGCGCCGCGGGTGGTGCTGGCGGCGACACATGAAGCCTCACTGGAATTTGCGTCGCTCGCGGATTTCAAGAAATACGCGGTGGATTTGTCCTGATAATCTTCAATCCGTTCGGGCTGAGCCTGTCGAAGCCCGGTTGACCAGGAGTGGCCCAGCATGACCGACATCGACGCCAGCACCCAGAAACCCCTGCCTTCCGAGGACCTGGTCACACTCACGCACATCGTCTACGCGCTGCATGCCTTCAGTGCGGTCACCGGGCTGATCACCACGGCTTTCGTTGTTACCGCCTTCCTCACCGGCTGGCCGTCGATCATCGCGGTGATCATCAACTACGTGAAGCGCGACAGCGTGCGCGGCACCTTCCTTGATTCGCATTTTTCCTGGCAGGTCCGCACCTTCTGGTGGTCGCTGCTGTGGGTGGTGATCGCCGGCGCGCTGATCCTGATCGTGATCGGCTTCATCATCGGCTGGGTGATGCTGGGGATCACCGGGCTGTGGGTGCTTTACCGCATCATCCGCGGCTGGCTGAATCTCGCAGGCCGCAAGGCGATGCCGATGCCTGACTGATGGCGCGGCTCGACAAATGGCTGTGGGCGGCGCGTTTTTTCAAGACGCGCTCCGTCGCGCAGCAGGCGGTGGCCGCCGGCAAGGTCAAGGTCAACGGCGAGCGCGCGAAGCCGGCGAAGGATCTGCGTGTTGGTGATGAACTGACGCTGCAGATTGGCGAAACATCGTGGACGCTGCGCGTCGAGCAGCTGTCCGAACAGCGCGGTCCGGCGACGGTGGCGCGCAATCTGTACAGCGAGGACGAGGCGAGCCGCGCACGGCGCGAAGAGGCGGCCGCCCTGCGCCGCCTGTCCACCGAGCCGGCGCGGGAGCGTGTGGGCCGGCCGACCAAGCAAGAACGGCGGGCGATTGACCGCCTGCGCCGTGGATAAAAATATCAATTAAAACAATGGCTTATAAAAGTCACGAATAAAAGTCATGACTCATGACTTCACGACGCCGGGGTGCCCATCCTCGACGACGTATTGCGCCAGGTTGAAGACCCTGGATTGCGCATCCGCCGGATCCTGCAGGCCACGGAAGGTTGCTTCCCAGCGCTTGGCGCTGACCTCATGCCGGGTGTAACCGCGGCGCGTGCTGTTGGCGAAACGGATGTGCGGATTTTTTTCCAGCAGCACTTCGTTGCGCGCGCGGCTCGGGCCGTAGGAGCTGATCGAGGTTGAAACAAATTCGCTGGCCACCACCGGCGATTTTGCATCATCAAAATTCACCCGCAGATCGCAGGCCGCGGCGAAATGCACGTCGCCGCCGAGCACCACCGGATTGGCGAGCCTGCGCGCCGCGATCGACTGCAGCAGCCGCTCACGCGCCGCCGGATAACCGTCCCAGCCGTCGGTGTAGACAACACGGCTGTCGGCATTACCGCGGTCGGCCTGCGCCATCAGCGTGGTCTGCGCAATCACGTTCCAGCGCGCGGGTGATGCGGCCAGCGCGCCGTCGAGCCACTGCTCCTGTGCGGTGCCGAGCATCGAGCGCTGCGCTTGTGTGCGCTCCGGGCACTCCAGCACATTGACCTGATTGCCGCCGGCCTTGCGTGTGGGCCGCGGGCAGACGTGGTAATCGCGGTACTGGCGCATGTCGAGCAGTTGCAGCCGTACCAGCGCGCCATGGGCGTGGGTGCCGTAAATGCGCATCGAGTGGCCGCCGGCCCAGGTTTGCGGCGGCAGCGGCATGTGTTCGAAATAAGCCTGGTAGGCGGCGGCGCGGCGCGCCAGAAATGCCTCGACCGGATCGAGATCCTGCGAGCGGTCGTTGGCATAATCGTTGTCGACCTCGTGGTCGTCCCACAGCACCAGCCAGGGGCAGGCGGCATGTGCGGCCTGCAACTGCAGATCCGTCCGGTATTGCGCATAACGGTTGCGGTAGTCGGCCAGCGTGTACGGCTCGCTGCCGTGGTGCTCGCGCACCTTGCCCTTGCCCCAGGAGCTTTCGTAGATGTAGTCGCCGACGTGTATCACCAGGTCGAGCTCCTGCTCGGCCATGTCGCGGTAGGCGGCGAAGAAACCGTGTTCGTAATGCTGGCAGGACGCCACCGCCAGCCGCAGCCGCATCTGCGCGTCATCGGCCGCCGGCGCGGTGCGTGTGCGGCCGACCGGGCTTTGCGCGTCGCCGGCGCGGAAGCGGTACCAGTACGGCCGTCCCGGCGCGAGCCCGCGTGCCTGCACATGCACTGCATGGGCGAGCTGCGGTCCGGCGATGAATTCACCGCTGCCGGCAAGCTTGCGGAAACCCTCGTCGGCGGCGATCTCCCAGCGCACCGGCACCGCGGCCTCGGGCATGCCACCACCGTTGAGCGGATCGGGCGCCAGCCGCGTCCACAGCACCACGCTGTCCGGCTGCGGATAACCCGAGGCCACGCCCAGCGAGAACGGATTCTGGGAGAAGCGCGGCTGGGCGAGCAGGCGGGTGGCGGGGAGCAGCAGCGCGGCGGAGAGTGCGGTGCTTTGCAGCAGAAAGTTGCGACGGGTAGTGTTCATCGTATCGACTCTAACGCACGGGTGTGACTTTGAGATTACGATGATCGGGAATCGGCATTTGGTTCTGACAACGCCCTGATGGATGGGTGGTGTTATAACCACTTGTAAATAAATGAAAATCTTGGGGTAACGTTCAAATCTACAGTATGAATAAAACAGCATTTGCTGCTGATTGTCCCAAACGACATGCCTTTCACTTGCCCAGGTATGCCCCCGTTGCAGGCGAGACGATGGGGCGTATCAGATATCTGTTTTTTTTCAGCATGTTGGCAGGCAGTTTTTTTCTGCCTGCGGGGATCGCTTTCGCGGCGGAGCAGGCGGTCACGCCCGTTTCCGAAAAAAGCGCATTTGTATTCCGCGGTATTGACTATGAGCACCGCTGGTCAAAAGGCGGTCAGCACGAGTTCACACCTCCGGGACAGGCTGATCTGAGCGCTTGGCTGGACATGATCACCATCAATATCGCCGAGGACGTACGGGATGGTGAGCAGCTGGCTTTGTTGGCGAACCGCGTATTGTCCGCCTATCAGCGTGCGGGCAAGGTCCTGCGCACTGATTCCAAACCCAGAACGACGGACCGTGCGGCAGAGCACTTGGTGGTTGTGGTATTGGGCACCCCAAAATTTCTTGAGACGGTTTTTGCGCGTTTTGTAATCAATGACGGTACGGGTACCGTGATCCTGTATGCGAGAAGGGTTTATGGAAACTCTGTCGGGCCCGAGATGAGTGAGTGGCTGTTGTCGAACGGTTTAGAGGTGGAGCAGGCTCTGATGTCATGGGATCGCTTTCCATTGCCGAGGGATTTGAAGCGTTTGCCGCAAAGTCATTGACTCTGCCACCATCAATGATGGAGCGTATGCGATCGGTATGCACCCAATAAATCCGCAGGACATTTCTTCAGGAGATTTGCATGCTTGCCAGGCTTTCGGTCATCGTTATTCTGGGGTTGTTTTCATTTTCAACGCCAATCTTTGCCGCGGAATCGTTGTCGACTGCAAAGCGCGAGAAAATACAGGTGCTGCTTGAGACAACCGGCGCGCTGAAGCTCGCGGATTCGATGATGCACGGCGCGATCGACCAGATTACCCAAATGATTCGCCGTGCGCGCCCGGACATTCCCGAAAGCGCGCTAGGCGTTGTTGCTGCAGAGGTGGGCGCGGTCGTGGCCTCCGGCATGCCGGCGCTTGTCGAAGTCATGATTCACCTCTATGACAAGTACTACACCGAAGCCGATGTTATGGCTTTGCTTGCATTTTATTCGAGCCCAGTTGGACGAAAAACGATCGCGGCATTACCGACGCTGTCCCAGGAAAGCATGCAGGCGGGCATGGCGTGGTCGAAGGCCTTGATGCCGGAAATAGATCGTCGCATCAGGGCGGGCATACGCAGGGAAGGATATGAGCTGTAGCGCAGGGTCAAGTGACTTCGGTCGAGGTGGTTGCTCCGGCAGCGGCTGTTGATGGTCTGGATACAACCCAACCCTGATCAGCTCAAATGGCCTGCACAATCAAAGACGGATTTCTTGCAACCTGACTGCCGGATTCCACGTAGCCCGGCATAGTGTCGATGGATTTGACTCCCCGTGATGCATATTGCTCCCGCCAAGCCTGACGACATCCCCGCCCTCAGCGCGCTGCTGTCGCTGCTGTTCACGCAGGAGGCCGATTTCACGCCCGACCCAGCCGCCCAAACTGAGGGGCTGCGCCGCATCATCAGCGATCCGCAGACGGGGATCATCTTCGCCGGACGTATCGGCGGCGAAATCGTGGCGATGGTGAATCTGCTGTTCACGGTGTCCACTGCGCTGGGTGGGCGGGTGGCGCTGCTGGAGGATCTGGTGGTGGCGCCGGCCCATCGTGGTGCGGGCTTGGGCGGGCAAATGATTGCACATGCGCTGACTGAGGCCCGTGCCGCGGGCTGCAGGCGGGTGACGCTGCTCACCGACCGCGACAATGCCGTTGCACGACGCTTTTACGCCCGCCGGGGTTTTGTCGAATCGTCGATGCTGCCGCTGCGGAGGATGCTGTGATACGGCGCTGGCTGTTGTTGTTGCTTTTGATCTGCGGCGGCTGCGCAGCGACCGATCCCGGGGCGGCCAAACCGTCCACGCCCACGGTGACCGGCAGCATCAGCTACCGCGAGCGCATCGCGCTGCCGCCGGATGCGCGGGTGATCGTGCGCCTGGTGGATGTGTCGAAAGCCGACGCGCCGGCGACGGTGCTCGGCGAGCAGCTGATCATCACGCAAGGGCGGCAGGTGCCTTTTGCCTATGCGATTACCTACGATCCGCGGCGCGTCGATCCGCGCCACAGTTATGCGGTGCAGGCACGCATCGAGCTCGGCGACGGCAGCCTGCGCTTCATCAGCGATACGCGTTATCCGGTGCTGACCAGCGGCGCCGGGTCCAGCGTGGATCTGGTGCTGGTGGCTGTGCGTGCATCGCCGCGCTGAGCAAAGACGCGGCATGGGGGATCAGTGACCACCAACAACATGAAGCCCGAACTGCGGCAATGGCCATACTGGGTGTCGGCCGTCACCGGGCTGTCCGTGTGCCTGCTGGTCAGCTGGATTTCCGGGCGGCGCGAGGCCTGGGATTCGACGCTGTATTTCATTGCAGGCATTCCATTGATGTGTATCGTCGTCGGCGTGGTGGCCTATTGGGCACCGCTGCGAGTGTGGCGCTGGGTGCTGGCGATGGCTGCCGGCCAGGCGCTGGCGATGGCAATTGCCGGCAGCTCGCTCACGCTGTGGCCGCTGGCACTGATCGCGATGACGGTACTGTCGCTGCCGCAGTGGATCGTTGCCCGCCTGGCAGCCCGTTTCAGGTCGAGCCGTGACGGTTCGCCGCCTGCGTGAGAAACTAGCCACCTTGCAAACATTGATGGAGCTGACGTGATGCGTCCAGTCCATATCCTGCTGTTCACCGCAGCCTGCGGACTTGTCTTTCCCGCGTCGGCGCAGATCACCAAAAGCGTTGATGAAAAAGGCCGGGTCATTTACAGCGACCAGCCTGCTGCCGGCAATACCAAGGGCGGCAAGCCCGTGAACACCGCGCCCGCTTCCGGCAAGGCGCCCCCGCCGCAGAAAAAAGGCACGCCGCTGGCGGTGCCGCCCAAATACCATGTTTACGGCGATCCGCTGATCGCCAAAATGCACGAGAACGAGGAGCGCCGCCAGCGTGAGCGCATCACCGCTAGTTGCTGGAAGCAGCAGGGTGATACCGATTGCACCGACGACTGGACGATCAAGCAGATGATGGTGGCAGATACCAAGGCGCGGATGGCGAAGGAGCCCAAACCGAAGCCTGTTGTGCGCGAGCCCTTGCCGCCGGATTTCTGCAAGCGAAATCCGCGGGTCGAAGCCTGCCAGGTGAAAAAGCCCGAACCTGATGTCGCGCCGCCGCCGGACAAGGCGGCACCGGAAAAACCCGCGGCGAAGAAGTAGGCCTCGCCACGGTCACCACAGGCTGATCGACACGCGCCCCTGCGCCAATATCATTGGCGCCGGATTCAGCGCCGCTCAATCACCGCGTCAATGTCGCCGGACATGCCGGCGAGTTCCTCTTCCGTCAGCCCGGCGACGAGCAGAGCGGCTTTGCCGGCACGCCGCCATTCGGTGCCTGGCGCGTCGCCGCAGTGGTCCTGGTACAGGCGCTCGGCGCTGATGCCCAGCGCGATCATTGCAATCGATTGCCGTGGCAGCGTGGTGCCGGTGCCGGATCCATCCTGGTTGAGCACTTCGTAGTCGTGGTGGTGGCGGATCGCGAGGCAGGCCGCTTCCGAGAGGTGCCAGGACGCTGCCAGTTCATGGCCCAGAGTGGCGTGGTCCATGCCCAGCTCGTCGTATTCGATTTCGGACAGCACGCGTTGCGGATCGGCAGTTGCGCGTTCGGCGAGTTCCGCGTGGTCGGCGAAGTTCAGCATCATCACCGGTACGCCGCAGTCGCGGAACAGGCCGTAGGTGTAGGCCTCGTCGCGGTCGAGTTTCTTCGTGTGGCGTGCCAACCAGGCCAGTATCGCGGCGGTGCTGGCCGATGACTCCCAGAAGCGTTCCAGCAGCGGGCTGTTGCCGGCCGGGAAGGCCTGCACCAGCAGCAGGCGCATGACCATGTGCGAGATGTTGCGCAGTCCCAGCAGCGCCAGCGCCTGCGGAATCGAACCGACTTTCTGCGACAGGCCGTAGAAGGGCGAGTTGACGGTTTTCAGCATGGTCGCGGACAACGCGACGTCGTGGCCGATCAGTTTCGCGATTTTGCCGAAGTCCGGCTCGTCCTTGCGCATCTCGGCGACCAGACCGGTCAGCACGGCGGGGCAGGGCGGGATGCCGACCGACAGTGCAGACTGTTCGGCTTCGCGTTCGAGGGTGTCAGTGTTCATGATCAGGATTCCGTGGGGACGGACGCGCAATCCGCCGTTCGACGTTAACGGCAGTCTGCAGCGCGGCTTGAGCCTGCCATCCGCAATCCCCGGGTTAACATCGCGCCATGACCCTGACACTTAACCTGATTGGTCCCGGGCGTGCCGGCCGCACGCTGGCGAAACTTCTCCTGAGCGCAGGCCTGTGCACGGTGCAGGATGTGCTGGGACGCAATGCCGGATCGGCACAAGACGCAGTGGCATTTATTGGCGGTGGCCGCGCGCAGGACGAAATGCAGGCCATGCGCCCGGCAGCACTGTGGCTGCTGACGCCGCCCGATGGCGCGATTGCTGCGGTGGCTGAAGCTCTGGCGCAGTCCGGGCTTTTACGCGCCGGCGACACGGTGTTCCATTGCAGCGGTGCGCTGCCTGCCGCGGTGCTGGCGCCGCTGGCTGCGCAGGGCGTGCACATCGCCAGCGTGCATCCGCTGAAAAGTTTTGCCGATCCTGCAGCCGCTGCGGCGGGCTTCGCCGGCACCTGGTGCACGCTCGAAGGGGATGCCGCGGCAATCGCCGTGGTGCGGCCCTTGTTTGAACTTCTTGGTGCGCGCACCGCGGTGATTGATGCCGCCGGCAAGACCGCCTATCACGCGGCGGCGGTGCTGGTGTGCAACGACCTGGTGGCGCTGCTCGAGGCCGGCTGGCGCAGTGCGGAGTCGGCGGGGCTCGATCGCGCCACCGCGCAGGCGATGTTCGAGCCGCTAGTGCGCGAGACGCTGGACAATGTTTTCCGTCTCGGCACGGTGCGTGCGCTGACCGGACCGGTGGCGCGCGGCGATGCCGCGGTGGTGGCGCGGCAGATCGACGAACTGCAGCGCAGCGATCCCCGGGTCGCGGAGGCTTACCGTGCGCTCAGCTGTATCGCGCTTGAACTGGCGCGTGCGCAGGGCACCGCTGCGCAGGCCTTGCTCGATAACGTTGCTGCGGTGCTCGCAAAACCGCGCTGAACGTCCGGCTGGGCCATAATTCAGGCTAGTCCGCGCGCAATATCACAATACGGAAGCAGCGCAAAAGAGGCGCGGGCCATGAATTGAACCCCAGGAGGAGTCATGAGTGTTC
This sequence comes from Burkholderiales bacterium, assembly GCA_019751125.1. Taxonomy (GTDB): domain Bacteria; phylum Pseudomonadota; class Gammaproteobacteria; order Burkholderiales; family SG8-41. The sequence goes on from JAIENU010000213.1 coordinate 8,668, forward strand.
GCTTGAAGAGGATGTTGCTGGCGGCTGTGTTGCTGGGCCATGCCGGCGTGGCTGCAGCGCAAAGCTGTGAGTCCCTGAAAAATCTGTCGCTGCCGGGTGCGAGTGTGACTGCGGCCGAAGCGGTGGCGGCCGGTGCGATGCCTTTGGGTGATGTGGCCAAGGGCACCGAGAAGCAGGCGCAGGCGGCGCTGGCGAAACTGCCGGCGCTGTGCCGTGTGCAGATCTCTGCGAAACCGGGGCCGGGCTCGGACATCCGCATTGAAGTGTGGCTGCCGGCCGCGGGCTGGAACGGCCGCCTGCAGGCGGTGGGTGATGGCGGTCTTGCCGGCTTCATTCCGTTTGCGCTGATGGCGCAGGCGATGAACGGCGGTTATGCCACGGCCGGCACCGATACCGGACACGTCGGTGCCACGGTGGATTTCATGCCCGGCAATCCCGACAAGCTGCTCGATTTCGCCTATCGCTCGACGCATGAACTGGCGAAGGCGGCGAAGGCGGTGATCGCCGCGCATTACGGCAAGCCGCCACGCTGGTCTTACTACAACGCCTGCTCGGGTGGCGGCCGCCACGGCATCACCAGCGCGCAGCGCTTCCCCGCCGATTTCGACGGCATCGTCGCCGGCGCACCGTCGTGGAACCAGGCGCGGCTCGATGCCGCACGCATCGGCATCAACCTGATGGTGAACCGCACGCCGGAGCACCACATTCCGGCGGCCAAGTATCCGATGATCCACAAGGCGGTGATGCAGGCCTGCGATGCGCTTGATGGCGTGACCGACGGCATCATCGAAAACCCGCGCGAGTGCCGCTTCGACTATGCATCGCTGCTGTGCAAGGGTGCCGACGACGGCAACTGCCTGACCGCACCGCAGGTGGAGTCGGCGAAGATGCTAACCTCGCCGTTCCGCGACAGTGCCAGCGGCAAGCTGTTGCTCGAGCCGCATCTGCGTCCGGGCAGCGAGCTGCAGTGGGCGACGATGGCGAGTCCCAAACCCCTGCCCAATTCGCTGGCGCGGGTGCGTCACCTGCACCTGAAGGACACCAGCCATGAATTCCGTCTCGAGAACATCGCTGCCGATGTCGAGCGTGCCGCGCAGATGGATGGCGGGCTGCTCGCTTCCGACAACTACAATCTGAAGCCGTTTTTTGATCGCGGCGGCAAGATGATCATGTGGCACGGCTGGTCCGATCCGCAGGTGCCGGCCGAAGGCAGCATCATTTATTACGAAGGCGTGCGCCGCACCGTTGGCGCCGCCGCCGACGAGGCGCTGGCGCTGTACATGCTGCCCGGCGTGCTGCATTGCCGTGGGGGTCCCGGTGCCGACACCTTCGACGGCATGGCGGCGATCACCGCCTGGGTGGAGCGTGGCGAGAAGCCGGCGCGGCTGGTGGCTTCAAAGCTCAACGCGGGCAAGGTGGTCAGCACGCGCACCATCTGTCCCTTTCCGCAGACTGCCCGCTACTCGGGTTCGGGTGATACCTCCGATGCAGCGAACTACAGTTGCAGCGGGGCTGCGACGGCACGGCGCTGAGGCAGAAACAGGATGCGCAGATTATAAAAATATCAATTAAAACAATGACTTGTAATTGGTCTTCAGAGTGTGGGCGATGCCCGGTGCCGTGCCGGGTGCTTGTTACAATCGCTGTATGGATACACACCTGAAGACTTCCGTTGTACCCGTCACAGACGACGCCACCCTCGAGGCCATCCGCCGCCAGATCCTGCGCGGCATCGCGCTGAACCGTGAGCCCGGCTATCACTTCGCCGGCAATTTTCTCGACCTGTCGTACGACCATGTCGGCACCGACCATACCGCGCTGTCGGTGGATGTGCTGCCGCATTGCATGGCGGCCGATGGCCAGCTGAGCCTGTCGGGTTTCGCGATCCTGGCCGACCTGGCGATGGCCGGTGCGGTGCGCGCGGGACTCGATCCGAAGACACGGCTGGCGACAGTGACGATGAATCTGCAGTTCACCGGTATCCCTGGTACCGGACGCCTGCATGCGCGTGGCGCGATGCACGGCTTCATCGAGGGTGCGGCCGGTAAGCAGGGCGCGAGCACGGTGGCGATCCGCAACGACGCCGGGCTGGTGTGCAACGGCGCGGCCACCTTCATGGTGCTCAAGCCACCGAAGGGTGTGGAGCTGCATCCGGTGCCGCATCGCCGCCGCGGTGAAAATCCGAC
>JAIENU010000217.1 GCA_019751125.1 Burkholderiales bacterium
TATTCCAGCCGTTACCGCGGCACCGTCGAAGCGCCGGGCCTGGTGCTGGGGCTGGATCCCGGCGGCGCCTGCAAGGGCATCGTCTATCGTATTGCCGCGGCCGATCGTGCCGTTGCGCTGGAGGCGCTGTGGCATCGTGAAATGCGTCGCGGCGTTTACTGGCCGCGCATCCTGCCGGTGGTCACGCCGCAGCGGCGCTGTCTGGCGCTCGCCTTTGTCGCCAACCGCAGCCACGCAGGTTATGCCGGCCGCCTGGAGATTGATGATGCGGCAAGGCTGATTGCCAATTGCTGCGGCGAGCGCGGACCCAATGTCGATTATCTGGTGAACACCCTGCGCCACCTCGACGAACTCGGTGTGTGTGATCATCACTTGCTGCGGCTGATGGAGCGTGTGCGCGAGTGCGGCGGACGGGGCTGAAAGGGCCGCATGTTAGACTTCGCAGCGAAGCTGGCCAGGCAGCCGCTGCAGGCGGATCAAAGCGGGCGGGATCAGTCGTCCGTACCACAGGCAGAGGAAAGTCCGGGCTCCACAGGGAAGGGTGACGGGTAACGCCCGTCCGCCGTGAGGCGAGGAACAGGGCCACAGAGAATGAACCGCCGATGGCCGGGGGCAACCCCGGATCAGGTAAGGGTGAAAAGGTGCGGTAAGAGCGCACCGCGCTCGTGGTAACACGAGTGGCACGGTAACCTCCACCCGGAGCAACACCAAATAGGCAAGCGTTGACGTGTCCCGCCGAGCTTGCGGGTTGGTGGCTTGAGCCGTGCAGTGATGCACGGCCCAGAGGAATGGCTGCCCACGACAGAACCCGGCTTACCGGCCAGCTTCACCCCCTTCTTTTCAGGTTTTCCGCGTTTTCTGCGCGTCCGTCGGGCGCTGGCGACACCTTTGTGCCCTAATTGCCTGATTTTTAAGCACTCTTAGTTAAAGCCCCACTTTCAGTACGCGAAATATCCCATTGTTTTTTATGGATTATTTCAACAAGAAAAATTGATCGGTACGGACCTCAACAAGTACACGTAAGTCTTTGTCCCATAAAAGGAAATTGGTAAAACGCGCTTGACCTGACCTGGCCACTTATTTATAGTGGGATTAAGTGGTAAAAAGTGGGAAATTAGGGGTTCTGGAGCAATTCGGAAGCGCACAGAAATGCCGGCGGAAGGGTCTGCCGGGTTTCTGCCAACAGGCCAGGGGGAGCACGTGTTTCGCGGGGTCGCACAACTCAATCTCGACAGCAAGGGCAGGCTCGCCATTCCGGCGCGCTATCGCGACACGCTGCTCGAGCGCTGTGCGGGCCATCTGGTGATCACCGCCGATGCCGACCGCTGCCTGCTGATCTATCCGCTTCCCGACTGGGAACTGATCCAGCAAAAACTCGAAGGCCGTTCAAATCTTGATCCGCGCGTGCGTGAACTGCAGCGCCGGCTGATCGGTTTTGCCGTCGATGTCGACATGGATGGCGCCGGACGTGTGCTGATCACGCCCGAGCTGCGGCGCTATGCGCAACTCGAGAAAAGTGTCGCGCTGGTCGGGCAGGGCAAGAAATTCGAACTGTGGAATGACGAGCGCTGGACACAGCTGATCGACAACGCCGGCGGTTTTGCCGCGGGCGGATTGCCGGCGGAGCTGGAGGATTTCTCCTTGTGACCGGCGTTCATGCCGCAGTGATGGCGGAGGAGGCCGTCGCGGCATTAAGCGTGCGTAGTGACGGTGTGTATGTCGATGGAACGTTTGGGCGCGGCGGACACAGCCGGCTGATCCTGGCCCGGCTCGGCGCCGGTGGCAGGCTGATCGCGATGGATCGCGATCCGGAAGCGGTGGCTGCCGCGAGTGACATCGACGATCCGCGTTTCAGCATCGTGGCGGCGCCGTTCAGCCGCATCGGTGAAGTGCTGCGGCAGGCAGGGGTGGATGCGGTTGATGGCGTGTTGCTCGACATCGGCGTGTCTTCGCCGCAGATCGACGAAGCGCGCCGCGGCTTCAGTTTTCGCGGCGACGGGCCGCTGGACATGCGGATGGATCCGCAGCACGGCTTGAGCGCGGCACAGTGGCTGGAGACGGCGGCGGAAGCGGAGATCAGGGAGGTCATCAGGGACTATGGCGAAGAACGGTTTGCTAAACAGATTGCAGCAGCGATTGTTGCGGCTCGGGCGCGGGGACCTGTTGACACCACACGAAAACTTGCCGCGCTCGTGGCAGAAGCCGTTCCCTCGCGCGAGCCACGCCAGGATCCGGCGACGCGCACGTTTCAGGCTCTACGGATTCACATCAATCAGGAGCTCGAGGAGCTATCGCTAGTGCTGCCGCAATGCTTGGCCCTGTTACGGGCGGGCGGCAGGCTGGCGGTGATCAGCTTTCACTCGCTTGAGGATCGCATCGTCAAACGCTTCATGCGCGAGCAGTCGCAGGCTGACGCGCTGCCGTCGCGGCTGCCGGTGCGTGCCGTCGACCTGCCGCAGCCGCCGCTGCGGCTGATCGGACGCGCGCAGCGCGCCAGCGCTGCGGAAACCGCCGCCAACCCGCGCGCACGCAGCGCGGTGCTGCGCGTCGCCGAACGCACCGCTGCGCCGGCCCGGGTGAAGGCGGCATGAGCCTGCGCCTGACATTGATCATGCTCGCCGCGCTGATGGCCTGTGCGATGGCGACGGTCGCCGCCCAGCACAAGGCACGCAAGCTCTTTGTCGAGCTGCAGCGTGAACAGGGGCGGGCCAAGCAGCTCGAGATCGAATGGGGGCAGCTGCAGCTGGAGCAGGGTACCTGGGCGACCCATGCCCGCATCGAGCGTATCGCCAGCCGCGAGCTGAGCATGAAGCTGCCGGTTGCCGCGCGCATCGAGGTGATTCCGCCGCTCGGCGAAGGAGCAAAGCCTTGAGGCCGGTGCGGCCCCGCGATGCCGCGCCAGTGCTGCCGCGCTGGCGTTCCAATTTTGTGCTGCTGTCGATCGCGGCCTGCTTCATCGTGCTCGCAGGTCGCGCGCTGTGGCTGCAGGCCCTCAACAACGATTTCCTGCAGCGCAAGGGCGAGTCGCGGTATTCGCGGGTGATCGAGATCGGCGCCAGCCGCGGCATGATCGTCGATCGCAACAACGAGCCGCTGGCGATTTCGACGCCGGTCGAATCGGTGGCGGCGAGTCCCGCCGACATCGAGGCCGGACCCGCCGAACTGCGCCGCCTGTCGCAGATGCTTGGTGTCAGCGTCGATGACCTGCGCAGCAAGCTCAGCGACAGCAAGCGCGAATTTGTTTATCTCAAACGCCAGTTGCCGCCGGACCAGGCCGAGCGTGTGGTGCAGCTCGGCATACCCGGCGTGTTCCTGCAGCGCGAGCACCGCCGTTACTATCCGGCCGGCGACGTGATGGCGCACATCGTCGGTTTCACCGGCGTTGACGACAAGGGCCAGGAGGCGCTGGAGCTGGCCTTCGAGGAGCGCCTCGCCGGCAAGCCGGGCAGCCGCCGCGTGATCCGTGACCGCCTGGGCCGTATCGTCGAGGACGTCGAGAGCATCCGCGTGCCGCAGAACGGCGAGAAGCTGGCGCTGTCGATCGATGCGCGCATCCAGTATCTCGCGTTCCGCGAGCTGCGCGACGGCGTGGCCGCGCACCGCGCCAAGGCCGGCGGCATTGTCGTGCTCGACGCGCAAAGCGGCGAAGTGCTGGCGATGGCCAACCTGCCGACCTACAACCCGAACAACCGCGGCAAGCTGGATGCCCAGCGTGCGCGTAACCGCGTGGTCACCGACCTGTTCGAGCCGGGTTCAACGCTGAAACCGTTCACCGCCGCCGCCGCGCTTGAGGCCGGGCTGTTCCAGTTCGGCACCGTGATCCAGACCGCGCCCGGATCGATGACCATCGGCAGCCGCACCATCCATGACGCGCATCCGCAGGGCGCGTTGACGGTCGCGCAGGTGATCCAGAAGTCATCGAATGTCGGCACCGCGAAGATGGGCCTGGCGCTGTCCTCGGAAACGCTGTGGGACCTGTTCAGCCGCGCCGGCTTCGGTACGCCGCCGCGCTCGGGTTTCCCCGGCGAAGTGTCAGGCCGTCTGCGTGCGCACGCCACCTGGAAGCCGATCGAGCAGGCGACGATGTCGTACGGTTACGGCATCTCGGTATCGCTGCTGCAACTGGCCCGCGCGTACACGATCTTTTCCTCCGACGGCCAGCTGTTTCCGGTGACCATGCTCAAGCGTGACGGCCCGCCCGAGGGCACCCAGGTGGTGTCGGCGCAGACCGCGCAGTCGGTGCGGCGCATGCTCGAAATGGCGGCACAGCCCGGCGGCACCGCACCCGGCGCGCAGGTCGCCGGCTACACCGTTGCCGGCAAGACCGGCACCGCGCACAAGCTCGAAGGCAAGGGTTACGCGACGAACCGTTACGTGTCGTCCTTCGTCGGTTTCGCGCCGGCGACCAAGCCGCGGATCATCATCGCGGTGATGATCGACGAACCCTCCGCCGGCCAGCATTACGGCGGTGCGGTGGCTGCGCCGATATTCAGCCAGGTTGCCGCCGGCGCGCTGCGCCTGCTTGCGGTGCCACCGGATGCGCCGGGCCGCACCACGGTGCTTGCGCCCGCCGACATGCCCCTGATCAAGGAGGACGTGTGAGCGCGCTGCCCATCGACATCCGGACCCTGCGCGAGCTCGGTGTGCGGCGGATGACGCTGGACAGCCGGGCGGTGCGCGCCGGCGACGCCTTCATCGCCTGTCCCGGCGAGAACCGCGATGGCCGCGACTTCATCGCCGATGCGATCGGCCGTGGCGCCTCAGCGGTGCTGTGGGAGGTTGAGGGTGGGAACGGCGGGCCGTATGTCTGGAACCGCCGCTGGCGCGTCGCCAACTTTGCCGTGCCGCAGCTGCGTCGCCATGCCGGCGAAATCGCCGGTGAATTTTATGGCCGGCCAAGTTCGAAGCTGTGGACCATCGGTGTCACCGGCACCAACGGCAAGACCTCATGCAGCCAGTGGATTGCACGCGCCCTGACCCGGACGCGCCGTAAGTGCGCCGTGGTCGGCACGCTGGGCAGCGGTTTTCCCGGCAAGCTTGATGCATCGGTCAATACCACGCCGGATGCGGTGACATTACATGCGCAGATGAAAAAATTCCTGCGCGCCGGTGCCCAGGCGGTGTCGATGGAGGTGTCTTCCATCGGCCTGGACCAGGATCGCACGGCCGGGGTTGAATTCGATGTCGCCTTGCTCACCAACCTGAGCCGCGACCACCTCGATTACCACGGCACGATGCGCCGTTACCGCGCTGCGAAGGCAAGGCTGTTCCGCTGGCCGACGCTGGGCCATGCGGTGGTCAATCTCGATGACGATTTCGGCCGCGAGCTGGCGCAGCGCTGGAAACACCGCCGCGCCGCGCTGCTGGGTTATGGCTTTGGCCGCCGTGGCGCACGCGCACGGCCGGCCTGTGTCGAAGGCCGCAACCTGCGGCTGGGGCCGCAGGGCATTGTGTTTGATGTGGCCACGCCCTGGGGGCGCGCCACGCTGGAGAGCCCGCTGCTCGGTGCATTTAATGCCGCCAACCTGCTCGGCAGCCTGGCCACGCTGCTGGCCAGCGATGTCGGACTGGCCGCCGCGGTGGCCGCGCTGGAAAAAGTCGAGGCGGTGCCGGGACGCATGCAGCGTTTTGGTGGTGGCGCGCGGCCGCTGGTGGTGGTCGATTATGCGCACACGCCGGATGCGCTGGAAAAGGTATTGCAGGCGCTGCGGCCGCTGCGTGCGGCGCGCGGGCGCCTGACCTGCGTGTTCGGTTGTGGCGGCGAGCGTGACCCGGGCAAGCGGCCGCTGATGGGCGCCGTGGCTTCGCGCATCGCAGACCGCCTGGTGCTGACCAGTGACAACCCGCGCAGCGAGGATCCGCAGGCCATCATTGCCGCGATTGCAGCCGGCGTGCGTGGTGCGCATGAAGAGGTGTCTGACCGCCGGCGCGCGATTGTGCAGGCGATTGCCGCCGCGGGTCGTGGCGACATCGTGCTGGTCGCCGGCAAGGGACATGAGAATTATCAGGAAATCAACGGCGTACGCCGCCGCTTCAGCGATGCCGCCGTGGTGGTTTCGGCACTGTCGGGGAGGGCGCGGTGATGACACTGGCGCAGACCGCAGCGGTGCTCGGCGGCGAACTGGTCGGCGCGGATGTGGCTTACGCCGATGTCTGCACCGACAGCCGCACGCTGAAAAGCGGCGACCTGTTTGTCGCCTTGCGCGGCGAACGTTTTGACGGCCATGATTTTGTCGAACAGGCAGCCGCAGCCGGTGCCGTGGCGGCGCTGGTCGATCAGCACTACCGGCGATCCGTGTCCCTGCCACTGGCCCGTGTCGGCGACACCACGCAGGGCTTGGCCGATCTCGCCGCACACTGGCGCAGCCGGTTCACGCTGCCGCTGATCGCGGTGGTCGGCTCCAACGGCAAGACCACGGTCAAGGAAATGATCGCCGCCTGCCTGCGCGCCCATTATGGCGAAGCAGCGGTGCTGGCCACCCGGGGCAACCTCAACAACCACATCGGCCTGCCGCTGACGCTGCTGACGCTGCGCGAAAGCCACCGTGTTGCAGTGATTGAACTCGGCATGAACCATCCCGGCGAAACCGCGCAACTGGCGCGGATCGCGCGGCCGACCATCGGTGTCATCAACAACGCCCAGCGCGAACACCAGGAATTCATGCGCTCGGTGGCCGATGTCGCCGCCGAGCATGCCGACCTCCTGCGTGTATTGCCGGCGCAGGGCATCGCGGTGATCAATGCCGATGACGGCCATGCCGCGACCTGGCGCAGTGCTGCCGCGCCGCGGGTAGTGCGCGATTTCGGCATCGGCGCTGCCGCGGTGCACGGCGAATGTGTGCTGCAGTCTGACGGCTCCGATTTGAGCGTCAGCGGTGCGGCGGGTGCCGTCACATTCCGGTTGCCGCTGGCCGGTGAACACAATGTGCGCAATGCGCTGGCGGCGATTGCCGCAGCCACTGCCGCTGGCGTGACCCTCGAGGCCTGTGCCGGTGCGCTGGCGTGTTTTGCCGCGGTCAAGGGACGCCTGCAACTGAAACATGGCCGGCTCGGCGCGCGGCTGATCGATGACAGCTACAACGCCAATCCCGATTCGGTGCGCGCGGCGATCGACGTGCTGGCAGCGGCCGGCGGGCGACGGTTGCTGGTGCTCGGCGACATGGGCGAGGTTGGCGACCAGGGCGAGGCTTTCCATCGCGAAATCGGCGCCTATGCGCGCGGCCGCGGCGTCGATGCCCTGTTTGCCACCGGTGAAATGACGCGTGCGTCGGTGCAGGCCTTCGGCAGCGGCGCCGGGCATTACGCGCAGATCGAGCCGCTGATTGCGGCGGTCGCGGCGCAGCTGGGCAGTGAAGTCACCGTGCTGGTGAAAGGGTCGCGCTTCATGAAAATGGAGCGTGTGGTGCAGGCACTGGAAGCCAACAAGGCGGAGAGCTGAACGATGCTGCTCGAACTGGCGCAATGGCTTGAACAGTATGCCCGCGTGTTTAATGTGTTCAATTACCTGACACTGCGCGCGGTGCTGGCCTGCCTGACCGCGCTGCTGATTTCCTTCATGGTCGGCCCGACGCTGATCCGCAAACTCACCGCCTACAAGATCGGCCAGGCGGTGCGCGACGACGGCCCGCAGACCCATCTGGTCAAGGCCGGCACCCCGACCATGGGCGGCGCGCTGATTCTGGTGGCGATCATTGTGACGACCCTGCTGTGGGCGGACCTCAGCAACCGTTTTGTCTGGGTGGTGCTCACCGTCACCGTCGGCTTCGGTGCGATCGGCTGGGTTGATGACTACCGCAAGGTGGTGCACCGCAATCCCAAGGGTTTGTCGGCGAAGGCGAAATTCTTCTGGCAATCGGTGCTCGGGCTGGGTGCGGCGGTGTTTATCGCCTACTCGACCAACCTGCCGGCGCAAACCGCGTTCATCGTGCCGTTTTTCAAGCAGGTGGCTTACCCGCTGGGCGCGATCGGCTTCATCGTGATGACCTACTTCGTCATCGTCGGCACCAGCAATGCGGTGAACCTGACCGACGGCCTCGACGGCCTGGCGATCATGCCGACGGTGATGGTCGGCAGCGCGCTGGGTGTGTTTGCCTACGTCGCCGGCAACGCCGTGTTCGCCAAATACCTAGGCTTTCCGTTCATACCGGGCGCCGGGGAGCTGATCGTGATCTGCGGCGCACTGGCCGGCGCCGGACTGGCCTTTCTCTGGTTCAACGCCTATCCGGCGGAAGTGTTCATGGGCGATGTCGGTGCGCTGGCGCTGGGTGCCGCGCTCGGCACCATCGCGGTGATCGTGCGCCAGGAGATCGTGCTGTTCATCATGGGCGGCGTGTTTGTGGTCGAGACGCTGTCGGTGATGCTGCAGGTGGCCTCTTTCAAGCTCACCGGCAAACGCATATTCCGCATGGCGCCGCTGCACCACCACTACGAATTGAAAGGCTGGAAAGAGAACCAGGTCGTGGTCCGCTTCTGGATCATCACGATGATGCTGGTGCTGGTCGGACTTTCGACGCTGAAACTGCGATGACATGCAAGCCACGATGCCACATGCCGTTCAATCCGCTGCCGTTCTGGAGGGCCTGCTGATGCTCGTCCTCGACGGCGCGCGTGTTGCGGTGATCGGCCTCGGGGACACCGGGTTGTCGCTGGCGCGCTGGCTGAGCGGCCACGGTGCGCGGGTCGAAGTCAGCGATACCCGGACCTCTCCGCCGGGGCTGGAGGTGCTGCGGCGTGAAGTGCCGTCGGCAACACTCGCGCTTGGCGTTGCGCCGGATGCCGCGGTGGCGGCGGCGGATATCGTGGCCGTGAGTCCCGGTGTTGACCGGCGCGGCGGCGCGATTGCTGCGGCAGCCAAACGCGGCGTGCCGGTGGTCGGTGATGTCGAATTGTTCGCACAGTCACTGGCTGCACGTGATGATGCGCCGCCGGTGATCGCGATCACCGGCTCCAATGGCAAGAGCACGGTGACCGCAATGGCGGGGGAGATCTGCGCTGCGGCCGAGCTGAACCCGGTGGTTGCCGGCAACATCGGCCTGCCGGTGCTTGATGCCTGGTCGAAGATCGAGGCGGGCGCGGCTATGCCCGGTGCCTTCGTGCTGGAGCTGTCGAGTTTCCAGCTGGAGAGCACGTCCTCGCTCAATGCCCGCGCCGCCACGGTGCTCAATATTTCCGAAGATCACCTCGATCGTTACGAAGGCCTGCGCGAGTACGCCGCGGCGAAGGCGCGCATCTATGACGGCGACGGTGCGCAGTTGATCAACCGCGACGATGCCTGGAGTCGCGGCATGGCCCGTGTCGGGCGCAAGCAGGCGAGCTTCGGGCTCGGCCTGCCGGCCGGCGCGCAGGACTGGGGGCTTGCCGGTGACCGGTCACGGCCTGCGCTGTGCCGCGGGACACAGCAGCTGGCGGATGCAGGCGTGTTGCGGGTTGCCGGCCTGCACAACGCTGCCAACGCACTTGCGGCCGGTGCCTTGTGCCATCTCGCCGGTGTGGATGACCGGGCCATAGTCGCGGGCTGGGAGGGGTTTGAGGGGCTACCGCACCGCGTGAAATTAATCAATAAAATCAATGGGATATCGTTTTACGACGATTCCAAGGGCACCAATGTCGGGGCCACGGTCGCTGCACTGACCGGATTTACTGCACCGGTGGTGCTGATCGCCGGTGGTGATGGCAAGGGGCAGGATTTCACGCCGCTGGCCGTTGCCGCGCAGGGCCGCGCCCGTGCCGTGGTGCTGATCGGGCGTGATGCGCCAAAGATCGCTGCGGCGCTGGGCAATGCCGCGCCCTTGCTGCGTGCAGTCGACATGGACGAGGCGGTTGAGCTTGCCTTCAATGCGGCACGCGACGGTGATGCGGTGCTGCTGTCACCGGCCTGTGCCAGCTATGACATGTTCCGCAACTACATCCACCGTGCGGAGGTTTTTGCCGCCGCGGTGGATGCCCTGCAGCGGAGGACGCCATGACCGCCCGCAGTGCGACGAACTACAGCATGTCTGCCGGCACCCGCGCGATTCCTGCCGAATACGACCGCTGCCTGCTGTGGGTGACCGCGCTGCTGCTGTCGATCGGCCTGGTGATGGTGTACTCGGCATCGATCGCCATTGCCGAAGGCAGCCGGATGACCGGCAATAACGCGATGTACTACCTGACGCGGCATGCGCTGTTTGTGATGGTCAGCCTGGTTGCGGCCACTATGGTGTTCCAGGTGCCGCTGCGGGTCTGGCAGCAGCTCGCGCCCTTCCTGTTCCTGGGCGGGCTTGGCTTGCTGGCGCTGGTGCTGATTCCGGGCATCGGCCGCGAGGTCAACGGCAGCCGGCGCTGGCTGTCGCTGTATGTGATCAACCTGCAGCCTTCGGAACTGGTGAAAGTGGCGGTGGTGCTCTACGCCGCCGATTACACCGTGCGCAAGGCGGCCTTCATGCACAGCCTGCGCAAGGGTTTCCTGCCAATGTTCGGCGTGATGCTGCTTGCCGGCGGCCTGCTGCTGATGGAGCCGGATTTCGGCGCCTTCGCGGTGATCACCGTGATCGCGATGGGGCTGCTGTTTCTCGGTGGCATGAACTGGCGCCTGTTCGCCGGGCTGATCGTGATGCTGGTGATCGGCTTCCTGCTGCTGATCTGGACCAGCCCCTACCGCATGCAGCGGGTGATCGGCTTCATGGATCCCTGGGCCGATCCATATGGCAAGGGTTACCAGCTGTCGCATGCGCTGATTGCCTTCGGCCGCGGCGAATGGTTCGGCGTCGGCCTCGGCGCCAGCGTCGAAAAACTGTTCTACCTGCCCGAGGCACATACCGACTTCCTGCTCGCGGTGATTGCCGAGGAGCTCGGCTTCGCCGGTGTGCTGCTGATCATCGTGCTGTTCACGCTGCTGGTGTGGCGGGCGTTTGCCATCGGCCGCCGCGCCTTCGAACTGGAGCGGCCCTATGCCGCACTGGTGGCGCAGGGTGTGGGCCTGTGGATCGGCGTGCAGGCGATCATCAACATGGGTGTGAACATGGGCGTGCTGCCGACCAAGGGCCTGACGCTGCCGCTGCTGTCCTTCGGTGGCAGCGCGATTCTTGCGACCTGCTGCGCGATCGCGATCCTGTTGCGCGTTGACTGGGAAAACCGGCAGCAGGCCCGGGGGTTCACGGTATGACG
>JAIENU010000259.1 GCA_019751125.1 Burkholderiales bacterium
GAGGCCTTCCACATGGCCTATCTGCCGGGGCGCAGCCCGAACGCGATGCGCCTCGCGCATCCGCAGGAAACCGACGACGACTCTTCACAGCAGCAGCAACCCGGCGCCGAGGAGCAGGGCCAGCAGGGTGATGAGGGCGGCGAGGAAACCGAGGCGCCGAAAAACGCCGAGTCCGGCGAGCAGGGCGAGGATGGCGAAAAGCAGGAAGTGCCGAGCTACGGCGATTCGTCGGGGCAGGCTGCGCGTTCCTCCGGGCAGAGTGACCAGGAGGGTCCGAACCACGGCAGCAGCGACAAGGGCATTCCCTACCCGGAATGGGATTACCGCGAGTCGCGCTACAAGCGCAATTGGAGCTGGGTGCAGGAAAAGCGGATGGCCGAGTCGAACATGACCGAGACCAACCGCCTGATGAAGCAGTACGCGCTCGCGCTGAAACGCCTGAAAAAAGCCATCCAGTCGCAGAAGCCGACCCGCGCCGCGCCGCTGACCCAGCAGCTTGATGGTGATGACATGGACCTCAACGCCGTGGTCGCCTATGTTGCCGAAAAACGTGCCGGTCGCTCGCCGCGGCCGGCGATCTACAAGCGCCGTGAAATCCGCCAGCGCGAAGTCGCGGTGACGCTGCTTGCCGACATGTCGACATCGATCATGCAGCACCTGCCCGAAGGCGGCGGGCGTCTGGTCGACCGCATCCGTGCCGGCGTGCTGCTGTTTGCCGAGAGCATGGAGGAGGTCGGTGATGCCTACTCGATTGCCGGTTTCTGTTCCAAGTACCGCGACAACGTCAGCTACTACACGCTGAAGGGTTTCGACGAAACCATGTCCGACGACATCCGCGCGCAGATCGGCGGCATGTCGGGACGGCTGGCAACGCGCATGGGCGCGGCGATCCGCCACGCCACGGCTTCATTCGAAGGTATCGAGAGCCGGCGCCGCCTGCTGCTGTTGCTGTCAGACGGCAGGCCCGAGGACTATGACGATGGCGGTGACCGCCGTTATCTGCACGAAGACACGCGCATGGCGGTGAAGGAGGCGGTGGCCAAGGGCGTACATCCGTTCTGCGTGACGGTGGACACCATGGCCAACCAGTACCTGCCGCAGATCTTCGGCCCCGGGCACTACCTCGTGCTCGACCACATCAACAGCCTGCCCAACAAGCTGCCCGAGATTTATCTGCGCCTGCGGCGCTGAGCCCGGTCTGCGGCGTCAGTTCACCTTGGCGCCGGATTCCTTGACCGCCTGCGCCCATTTTTTGTGGTCGATTTTCAGCTTTTCGGCGAAAAAGGCCGGGCTGGTGTCGGCTTTGGGGCCGGGCAGGCGTTTCGTCACCTCGGGATGGTCGAGGACTTTGCCGATTTCAGCCGCGAGCCTGTTGATGATCGGTGCCGGAGTTTTCGCGGGCGCGAGGATGCCCCACCAGGTCACGGCTTCGAATCCCTTGTAGCCGGCTTCAGCGATGGTTTCGATCTCCGGTGCGTCCGGTGCACGTTTGACCGAGGTCACGGCCAGCGCGCGGATGGTGCCGGACTGCATGTGCGGCTTCGCGCTCTCCAGCGAGGAGATGTAGAAATCGGCACGGCCGGCGATCAGGTCGGGAATGGCCTGCGCGGCGCCCTTGTAGGGGATGTGCACAAAAGACATGCCGGTGGTTTTCTTGATCAGCTCGCCGGTCAGGTGGGCGACCGTGCCGTTGCCGGGTGATGCGAAGTTCAGCCCGCCCTGCTTCGATTTTGATACGGCAATCAGCTCCTTGACCGATTTTATTGTCGAGCGCGAAGACACGGTGACCGCCAGCGGGGCCTCATACACCATGCTGATCGGGGTGAAGTCGCGGAAGGTGTCGTAGGGCAGTTTTTCGTACAGCGCCGGGCCGATGGCGAGGTTGCTGGTCTGTCCGATCATCAGCGTGTAGCCGTCAGGCGCAGCGGTCGCCGCTGCGGCGATGCCGAGGGTGCCGCCCGCGCCGCCGCGGTTGTCGACGATGATCTGCACGCCGAGGTTTTCGGAGAGCCGGTTGGTGATGGCGCGTGCGACGATGTCGGTGCCGCCGCCGGGCGGGAAGGGCACGATGAAGCGGATCGGCTTGTTGGGGTACTGGGCTTGTGCAAGGCTGGCGCCGGCTGCGGTGGTCAGCAGAAGCGCGGCGAGGCAGGCGCGGATCAGGTGGGTCATGGTTTCCTCCGGTGTTGTTATGTTGTGGCGTTATGTTGCGGCTTTGCTGAGTCGTTGTGATGTTGTTCAGGCCTGCAATTCTTCGAGTACGTTGCGCGCGGCTGCCACCCCCATGTTGACGTAAGCGGCATCGGTGACGCCACCGATATGTGGTGTCATGGTCAGTCCGCGGGTGTTGCGCAGCAGGTGATCCGCTGGCGGCGGTTCGGTTTCGAAGCTGTCGAGGCCCGCAGCGGCGAGTTGCCCGGATTCCAGGGCGTCACGCACCGCCCGCTCATCGACCAGGCCGCCGCGCGCGGTGTTGATCAGGATTGCGCCGCGGCGCATCGCCGCCAAAGCCGCAGCGTTGATCATCTGCCGGTTTTCAGCGGTCAGCGGGCAGTGCAGCGACACGATATCCGAATCGCGCAGCAGCACGGGCAGATCGACCATGGTCACGTTCGCCACGGCGTCGCGCGCATAGGGATCAAAACCCAGCACGCGCATGCCGATCGCGGCGCCAATCGCGGCCACCCGGCGGCCGATGGCGCCGAGTCCGATCAGGCCCAGCGTCCGACCTTGCAGTTCCGTGCTCTTGTGCGTGGCCTTGTCCCAGTGCCCGGCATGCATGCGCGTGGTTAGCCGGCTGACGGATTTGGTGCAATCGAGGATCAGTGCCCAGGTGTGTTCCGCGACCGCGGGCGCGTTGACCGCGGTGGCGGCCCGGACCGCGATGCCGCGGGCTTTTGCGGCGTTGACGTCAATGGTGTCGATGCCGCTGCCGTGCTTTGAAATCACCCGCAGTTTCGCCGAGGCGGCGATCACGCCCGGCGTGATCCGGCCGTAGCGCACGATGATCGCCACCGGCTGATGGCGGCTGCACAGCTCGGTGAGCAGTGCCTCGTCCGGTTGCTTGCCGGCATAGACCACTTCGAAGCCTTCGAGCAGGGCCAGCGCCTCGGGTGCCAGATCTGCGGCAGTGATCAGCAGGCGGGGTTTGTCTGCGCTCATCGCTTCGCTCTCATTTTGCAATGTCCTCGATGCGCACGCCCGCGGCGTCCAGTGCGCTGTTCAGCCAGCCCGGCACCAGCTTGCCTTCGTGTATGCCCTTGATCCGCGCCTGCTCGTCGGCCACCTTCTTGCGCCCGGCCTCGATCATTTCAGCGACCCGTTCACGCTCGATGATGACCACGCCATCGGCGTCGCCGACGACCAGATCGCCGGGATTGACGGTGACCCCGGCAATCGAGATCGGCCAGTTCACGCGTCCGGGTACAAACTTGGTCGGTCCGGCGGGATTGGCGCCCACCGAGAAGATCGGGAAACCGTTGCTGCGCAGCGCTTCGACATCGCGCACCGCGGCGTCGAGCACCATGCCGGCGAGGCCGGCCTGCTGCGCCTGCGTGGTCATGATTTCGCCGATCAGCGCGCAGGTCTGGTCAGCCCTGCCATCGACGATGATGACATCGCCGGGCTGCGCAATGGCCAGCGCGGCATGGATCATCAGGTTGTCGCCGGGACGCACCTCGACGGTGATGGCCGGGCCGGCCACTTTCATCGTCGGTGACAGCGGGGTGATGCGGCCATGCAATGTGCCGCGCCGGCCGTAAACGTCGGCCAGTATTGCTGCGGGCAGCGCGCTGGCGGCCTTGACCAGTTCAGGGGCGGTGCGCTCGATGCGCGTACGGACTTCGGGGTGGCTGTTCTTGCTCATGGTCTCCTCGCGGTGGGGCGGCCTCGCATGGGGCCGCTTCAAAGAGCGCGCACTGTAGGGCCCGGTCTTGTTTGTCGCAACAGTGTTTCGTACAATGAAACAATGGAAATAACAACCAAAAAAGCGACAAAAAAAACAGCAAAAACAAGGAATGACGCCAGGGGCGGCAAAGGTGATGCCGGCCGCAGCGTGCCGGGCGGCGTCATCGCGGTGAGCCGGGCGCTGGCTATCCTGGATGCCTTTGGTGCCGGCGAAAACTCGCTGACGCTGGGCGAACTGTCGCGACGTACTTCCCTGCACAAGACCACGGTGCTGCGCATTGCGCGGACGATGGCGGAAGCCCGCTATCTGGTGCGGCTGGACAACGGTTCATGGCGGCTCGGTCCCGGTGCCGGCTGGCTGGGTGCGCGTTATCAGACGGTATTCGGCCAGATTGCGAGCATCGAGCCGGTGCTGCGCGAGCTGTCGAAGAGCAGTGGCGAAAGCGCGGCGTTTTATGTGCGCGAGGGCAATTCGCGCAGCTGCGTGGTGCGCGTCGATGGCCCGCAGACCATACGCCATCACGTGCGCATGGGTGAAAGCCTGCCGGTGAACCGTGGTGCGATCGGCCGCGTGCTGCTGGCTTTTTCGGGTGAGGAGGGCGAACTCTATGAACGGATACGCCGCGCCGGTTATCACACCACGCGCGGTGAACGTGATCCCCAGGTGGCCAGCGCGGCCTTCCCGGTGTTCGGGCTCAACCATCGTCTGATCGGCTGTGTCGCTGTCTCCGGGCCGATCGTCCGCTTCACGCGGGAGGCCTGTGCACGCCATGTGGCGCTGCTGCGCAAGGCGGCGGCGCAACTGAGTTACGAGATCGGCGGCGGTGCGCTGATCTCGCCGGTGAGCTTGTAGGTCCTGTTGATGCCGGCTGGTGCGGACTTATTGCCATTGACGGACGGTGTTACCGGGGTAGTATCGGAGCATGGAGGAAAAGAATGGACAGTCACCTGATCGATGTAGTGATGCGCCTCGGCGCGGCCCTTGCGGCCGGCAGCATGATCGGCATGGAGCGCAGTTACCACGGCCGCCCGGCCGGTTTTCGCACACACACGCTGGTATGCCTGGCATCAGCGCTGCTGATGCTGGTCACCGTATATGAAAGCCAGTGGTTCCAGCCGCAGGGCAATTCACGCGTGGTGGTGGACCCGACGCGCATGGCCCAGGGCATCATGACCGGTATCGGTTTTCTCGGTGCCGGCGTGATCATGAAGGAGGGTCTCGCGGTGCGCGGCCTGACCACTGCCGCTTCGATCTGGGTCACTTCGGCAATCGGCATCCTGCTCGGCATCGGCTTCTGGATTCCGGCGATGATCGCGGTCGCCGCCACGCTCGGCACGCTGTCATCCTTCCGCTGGATCGAAAGCCGCATGCCCACCGAGTTCTACGCCCAGTTCCGCGTGCAGTTCCGCCGCGCGGAGGCGATGCCGGAGAAGGAGCTGCGCGCGATGGTCGCCGAATACGGCTTCACGGTGGCCAACCTCAATTACGTGCTGACCAAGGACGGTGAGCGTTTCGAGTACCGCATGGTGCTGCGCACACTGGATTCGTCGAACACGCCGCGGCTGGCACGCAGGCTCGGTGATGAGCAGTCGGTGGTCGAATTCCGCATTGCGCCGATTGGCTCCTGAACTGCGGACTCTTCCGGACGCTATCTTTTCCGCTGCCGGCAAAATGCGGCACAATGTGCGGGCCAGACCGCAACCCGAGAGGAGAACAGTGACATGGGACATACACTCGAACAATTCGCCAGCCGCTGCCATGACCTGATCAAGGCCGAACCCGGCCCTGCCGGCCGTGCCAAGGTCGCCGCGCTGCTGCAGGAAGTGCTAAAGGATCAGGCGTTTATCGACAAGAACATCGATGACAGCGTCGGAGAGCGCAAGATCATTTATGAAGATCCCGAATTCGGATTCTGCATTCTTGCCCACAACTACAAGGATGCAAAAACCAGCCCGCCCCACGACCACGCCCATTCCTGGGCGATCTACGGCCAGGCGCGCGGCGAGACGCACATGCGCGATTACAAGTTGCTGAAGCCGGCCACGCCTGATGTGCCGGGTCAGGTCGAACAGACTCGCACCTACAAGCTGACCCCCGGCGTGGCCCATGTCTACAACGAGGGCGACCTGCATTCACCGAAGCGCGACGGCGCGACCAGCCTGATCCGCATCGAAGGCACCAATATGGAGAAGGTGAAGCGCCTCAAGTACGTTGCCGTCTGAGCGCGCAATCACCAACAAAAAGGCTGCCCGCGGGCAGCCTTTTTTGTTTCGGGCAGTGGCTTCAGTGGCCGCTGTTTCCGGGCACCACCGGCATCGGGCCGCTGGCAACGTTGTGCAGGTGGCGCCGGCGCACCAGCACCATCGAGCCCGAGACAAACAGGCCGAACAGCGTGATCACCCAGTAGATCGACAGGTCGAGCCAGATCAGCGTCGCATACAGGCCGATCATCGCCAGGATCGACAGGTTTTCGTTGAAGTTCTGCACCGCGATCGAGTGGCCGGCACCCATCAGGATGTGGCCGCGGTGCTGCAGCAGCGCGTTCATCGGCACCACGAAGAACCCGGCCAGCCCGCCGATCAGGATCAGCAGCGGAATCGCCACCGAGATCGAGGTTGCGAAGTTCATCGCAATCACGATCAGGCCCATCGCGATGCCCACCGGCACCACGTTCACCGCGCGGTTCAGCGGCACCGTCTTCGCCGCGATCACCGAGCCGGCGGCGATGCCGATCGCGCAGATGCCCTGCAGCAGCGTCGACTGCGACAGCGTATAGCCGAGTGTGACCTCGGCCCATTTCAGCACGATGAACTGCAGTGTCGCGCCGGCGCCCCAGAACAGCGTGGTGGTGGCGAGTGAGATCTGGCCCAGCTTGTCGGTCCACAGCAGCTTCACGCAGTGCGCGAATTCGCGGATCAGGTAGACCGGATTCTTGCTCGGCACGCGGTGATCAACGCCGGTATCCGGGATATACAGGTTGAAGGCCGCGGCAATGCCGTAGAACACCATGATGATCGCGATCGCCGCCTCTGCCGGCGTATCCACGCCGGTATCAATGTTCGGGATGTCGATGCCGAGCAGCGCGCCGGACACCTTCTGGCTGATCAGCGCCCCGCCGAGTACGGTGCCGAGGATGATCGAGCTGACGGTGAGGCCTTCGATCCAGCCGTTGGCGACCACCAGTTTGTGGTGCGGCAGGTACTCGGTGAGGATGCCGTATTTGGCCGGTGAGTATGCCGCGGCGCCGAGCCCGACCACGGTGTAGGCAAGCAGCACGGTCAGGTATTCGGGGGCACCGGGGATTTCCCACAGCTCATGGAAAAACATCAGCGCGCAGCCGACGATTTTCACGGTGTTGGTGATGAACATCACCCGCCCCTTGCGCATCGAATCGGCGAAGGCGCCGACAAAGGCGGCGAAGGCGACGTAGGAGATCGTGAAAAAGAACTTCAGCAGCGGCGTCATCCACTCCGGTGACTGCATCTGCACCAGCAGCGCGATCGCGGCGACCAGCAGCGCGTTATCCGCCAGCGACGAAAAAAACTGCGCCGCCATGATGATGTAGAAGCCGAAAGGCATGATTCGGAGGGGGAGGCGGGGCGGCGGCTGGTTCGGGGCTTCTCGCCCTCTGGTTGGGTGATCTGTTCTGAGGCCTGGTTCGAAAAACCCTGTTGCCGGGGCGCCGGGAGTTCATGCCCGGCGCAAAGTGGCGGTTTTATACCACAGTTCGGACTGTGCATCGTGTCGTTTACGTGACGGTCCGCCCGCCCGCGTCACGGTGCCCGGGGGGTGATGGAACCGGTAAACTGACGGGATTCTGAAATTTAATCCCCGGGTTCCGGCCCAATTAAGGCGCTTTATCGATCATGGCCGACCGCCGTCTGCAGGTTTTCCACGCCGTGGCCCGGCAACTGTCCTTCACCAAGGCAGCAGAGCAGCTGTTCATGACACAGCCGGCGGTCACCTTCCAGATCAAGCAGCTCGAGGAACACCTCAACACCCGCCTGTTCGAGCGCAGCCACGGCCGCATCGCGCTGACCCCGGCGGGCGAGCTGGTGATGAGCTACGCCGAAAAAATCCTTGCCCTGTCCGAAGAGCTGGAAACCCGCGTCGGCGAGCTGACCGGTGCGATCAGCGGCCCGCTGCTGCTTGGCGCCAGTACCACGGTGGCCGAGTTCTACCTGCCGCAGATTCTGGGTGAATTCAAGGCGCAGTTCCCCCACGTGCAGACCCACATGACCGTGGGCAATTCGGAGACCATCGTAACCAAGGTCGCCGAGCATGCGCTGGACCTCGGGCTGATCGAATCTCCATCCACACAGCCCGGTGTCACCACCGAGGTGCTGTGCGAGGACGTGCTGGCGATGATCTGCAGTCCGCAGCACCGGCTGGCCTCGGCAACAAAAGTCACCGCGGCTGAAGTCGCCGCCGAGCCCTTTGTCAGCCGCGAACCCGGCTCTGGCACGCGCGAGGTGGCCGACCAGTATTTCCAAGCCAGCCGCATCACGCCCGATGCGGTCAATGTGGTGATGGAGCTGGGCAGCCCCGAGGCGATCAAGGGGGTCGTCGAGACCGGGCTCGGCGTGTCCATCCTGTCGCGCGCCACGGTGAGCAAGGAACTGAAACTCGGCACGCTGCTCGCGTTGCCGCTGGACCCGCCGCTGGTGCGCGCGCTGTCGGTGGTGACACCGGACGGCCGCTTCCGCTCGCGCCTGCTCACCACCTTCATCGAGTTCGCGACCACGCGCATGCAGGCGATGGCCGCGGCACGGTGAGCGGATAACCGGCCATGCCGCGTCCGATCAGCGCCACCATTGACCGCGCCGCGTTCGCGCACAACCTCGGCGTCGCGCGCCGCCATGCCCCGCATGCCAAGGTGTTTGCCGTGGTCAAGGCCAATGCCTACGGCCACGGCCTGCTGCGCGCAGCGGCGGCGCTGCACGGCGCCGACGGTTTTGCGGTGGTGGAGTTTGATGCCGCGGTGCGCCTGCGGGCCGCCGGTTATGCACAGCGCATTGTTTTATTGGAAGGTTTTTTTGACCGTGCCGAAGCGATGGAAGGTGCGGCGCGGCGGCTGGCGACGGTGATCCACAGCCCGGCGCAGATCGCCCAGCTCGGCGCGCTGCAGTCCGGCGCGCGGCTCGACGTGTTGCTCAAGGTGAACAGCGGCATGAACCGCCTCGGTTTTGCGCCGGAGGCGGTGCATGCCACCGCGCTGGCGTTGCAGGAACATCCGGCGGTGGGCAAGCTGACGCTGATGACGCATTTCGCCGATGCCGACGGTGCGCGCGGCGTCGACTGGCAGCTCGAAACCTTCGAACGCGCGGCGGCCGGCATCACCGCGCCGCGCACGCTCGCCAATTCGGCGGCGGTGCTGCGCCATCCGCAGGCCCATGCCGACTGGGTGCGTCCGGGCATCATGCTTTATGGCTCGTCACCTTTCGCCGAGGTCAGCGCCGCGGCGCTGGACCTGAAGCCGGTGATGACGCTGCGCTCCGAGATCATCAGCACCTGCGAGCTGAAACCCGGCGACACCGTCGGTTACGGCGGCCTGTTCCGCGCCGAGCGGTCAACGCGCATCGGCATCGTCGCCTGCGGTTATGCCGACGGTTATCCGCGCCATGCACCCAACGGTACCCCGGTGCTGGTGGGCGGTAAGATCGCTGGCACCGTCGGCCGCGTGTCGATGGACATGCTGTGCGTCGATATCACCGATCGCCCCGAGGTTGCGGTCGGCACGCCGGTGGTGCTGTGGGGCGAGGGCAATCCGGTGGATGATGTGGCCACGGCCGCGGGCACCGTGAGTTATGAACTGCTGTGCGCGCTGACGGCGCGGGTGCCGGTCAGCGAAACAAACTGAAACGCGTTTAATTCAGGACTGTTGGAGGAGCAGGGCATGCCCTGGAAAGACTGGCAACACGACATCGAGCGTCAATTCAACCCGCGGGCCTGGGCCACCGATGTGGAAGAACAGCACGCCCTGCGCGGCAAATTGTCCAAGGCCGCGCGCGAGCGGCTGAAAGGCACCTTCGACATCGCCTACGGCGACACGCCGCGGCAGAAGCTCGACGTGTACCACGCCGGCAATCCCAAAGCGCCGATCGTGGTTTATCTGCATGGCGGCTACTGGCGCGTCGGCGAAAAGGAAAAGCAGGCGATCCTCGCCGAGCCGCTGGTGCAGGCCGGCTTCCCGGTGGTGATGCTCGGTACCGACCTCTGCCCGGCGGTGACGCTGGACACCATCGTTGAGCAGGTGCTGCGCGGCATCGTCTGGACCGCGAAGAACGCCCAACGCGTCGGCGGTGACGGCCGACGCATTTATCTCTATGGCCATTCCGCCGGCGCCCACCTGGCGGCGATGGGCTTGGCCGAGGACTGGACCAAACACGGCCTGCCCGCCGACCTGATCTGTGGTGCGACCATGGTCTCCGGCATCTACGACGTCGAGCCCGTGTTGCACATCAGCGTCAACGACCTGATTCGCCTGACGCCGGACCGCGTCAACGCGCTGAGCCCGCAGTTCCACCCGCCGCGTCGCGGCGTGCCGCTGGTGCTCGCCGCCGGCGCCGAAGAAGCACCGGGCTGGGTGGCGCAGACCACTGAATACGCCGAGGTCTGCCGCAACGCGGGTTGCAATGTTGAAGTCATCGTGGTGCCGCACGAAGGCCACTTCAGTACCATTCCGGCCCAGGCTGATCCCGCGCACCCGATCAACGCCGCGATGATCCGCGACCTGAACAGGCTCAACTGAGATGGCCAAGGCGCGCACTGTCTATGCCTGCACCGAGTGCGGCGGGCAATCGGTCAAATGGCAGGGGCAGTGTCCGCACTGCCAGGCCTGGAACACGTTGGTCGAGTCGGTGGCCGAGACTGCCGCCACTTCCGCCAACCGCTTTTCGCTGATCGCCGAAACCGGCAAGCTGCAGCGCCTGTCCGAAGTCGATGCGCGCGAGGAAGCACGCATGCCCAGCGGCATCGCCGAATTCGACCGCGTGCTCGGTGGCGGGCTGGTGCCGGGCGCGGTGATCCTGATCGGCGGTGACCCCGGCATCGGCAAATCCACGTTGCTCTTGCAGTCGCTGGCCACCGTGGGCAAGACACGCAAGGTGGTCTATGTCTCGGGCGAGGAGTCGCCGCAGCAGATCGCGATGCGCGCGAAGCGCCTCAACGTCGATGCCCACCATGTGCAGGTGCTGCCCGAAACCAGCCTCGGCAAGATCCAGGCGGTGATCCAGTCGGAGAAACCCGAGATCGCCGTCATCGA
>JAIENU010000237.1 GCA_019751125.1 Burkholderiales bacterium
ACATAGATCGTCCACGAAGCCGGCACCGAGCAGCGCACACCGACATGGGACTTGCCCCACAGCCGCGCACCCGGCGGCAGGAAGACCTCGGGTGCGGCACAGGTCCTTGCATCGATCGGACCGATGCTGTGGCTGACCGTGCCGGGCAGGCCGGCGGTTTGTGCGCGCAAAAAATGTTCAATGCTGCCCTGGATGGACGCCGCGGCCTGTGCTGCCGGCACCATGCGGCTGTGTCCTGCGCCAGCGATCATTGCCATCGCGGTTGCCAGCAGCAACAGTTTTTTCTGGGGATTCATCTGCGTTCTCCTGCGTGACCGGGGCGCGGGGCGCGCCTTGCCGGGATGGCAAATTCTGCCGCCACTGCGCAAGCGGCGAGGGTCGGAATTGACGGGCTTTTCCGCGCCTTATCCGCCGCTACCGGGTGCATGAAGCTGCCTAAGATGCGATCACTCTCGAAGTAATGGGAAAGGAAATTCGGGGGAAGGAAATTCCGGGGAAAGAAATTCGGAGAGTGGGCCAATGGACAGCAGAGGACAGGCGATGGACAGCAACAGCAGCACTGGGCAAGCGGATCACGGCGTCACGGAGCGTGCGTGATGACTTCGCCCGTGACGAGTTCGCCGCTTGATGCCGCCCTGGCGTTTCATCAGCGTGCACTGGACGTTCGTGTGCAGCGCCAGCAACTGATCGCCTCGAACATTGCCAACGCCGACACGCCGAACTACAAGGCGCGTGACCTCGACTTTCGCGCGGCGCTCGATGCCGCGCTGCAGCCGGGCGGCGGCGCGGCAAATGCCGGCGTACTGGCACGCACCACGCAGGGCCATCTCGCCGGGAACCAGCCTGCGGCCGGAAGCGGCGCGTTGCTCTACCGGCAGACGGTGCAGGCCAGTGTCGACGGCAACAGCGTCGACATCGACGTTGAGCGCGCGCAGTTCGCCGACAACGCGCTGCGCTATGAAGCGAACCTGATGTTCATCAGCGGACAGATCCGCTCCATGCTTTCAGCGATTCAGGGCTGAGTTTCAAATGCAGTGTGATTCAGCGATCCAGCGAATAGAGGAATGAGGAGATAAGCAGTGTCACTGTTCCGTGTCTTTGATGTAGCCGGCAGCGCGCTGACCGCGCAGTCGCACCGCCTGAATGCCACTGCATCGAATCTGGCCAATGCCGATTCGGTGGCCAGCTCCAACGGCGAGCCTTATCGCGCCAGGCATGTCATGTTTACGGCCGCCGCCACCGGAACTGAAGGTGCGACCGGCGTGCAGGTCGCCGGCGTGGTCGAGGATCAGTCGCCGCTGCGCCGTGTCTATGACCCCAAACATCCGGCAGCGGATGCCAGCGGACATGTCTCATTGCCCAACGTCAACGTTGTCGAGGAAATGGTGAACATGATTTCGGCCTCTCGATCCTATCAGACCAGCGCCGAGATGATGAACACCGCCAAGGCGCTGCTCACCAAGACTCTCAACATCGGACAGTAATTCGGACAGTAAGCGTCACCCCAAACCACGGGAGATCAATTATGGCTTTACCCCTGATGCAGGCAATCAGCGCCGGAATCGGTGCCGTCAACGCGGCGGGCACGGTGTCCTCCTGGCTGCGCGGCGGCACCTCGGCAACTGAAGGCGCTGCCGCTGCAACCACAAGTGCCGGCAACGGCCAGCTTTCCGCTGCAGACCAGAGCGACCGCTTCCTGAAACTGCTGGTGGCGCAGATGCGCAACCAGGATCCGCTCAACCCGCTGGACAACGCGCAGGTGACCACGCAGATGGCGCAGATCAGCACCGTCACCGGCATCGAGAAGCTCGACGGCAGCATCAGCGGTCTGCGCCAGTCGCTGCTTGCCGCGCAATCGCTGCAGTCCGCTGCGGTGATTGGCCGCCAGGTGCTGGCTTCGGGCGCGACGCTGAATCTGACGGCAAGCGGCGCCAGCGGCGCGCTGGAGCTGACCAGTGCCGCGGACCGCGTGCAACTGACCATTTCCACCAGTGCCGGCGCAGTGCTGCGGCGGGTCGAACTCGGCGCGCTGCCCGGTGGCGTCTCGACCTTCCAGTGGGACGGCATGACCGATACCGGCGGTCGGGCGCCGGCTGGCAGCTATACCTTCAAGGTGACTGCAGCAGAAGGCAATCGCGCGGTGGCGGCCACGCCGCTTTCAGCCGGCCGTGTCAACGGTGTTTCCCTCAACAACGGTGCCGTGCAGCTGAATCTTGATGGTGGCAGCGAACTGGATGTCGCCGACGTGCGGCGCATCCTCTGACACCTCTTTCGACGCACCACTTGACGCATCTCTAGATCAAAACTCTTCCCGCAAAGGAACAATCATGGGCTTTCAATCCGGACTGAGCGGCCTCAATGTGGCTGCCAAGAATCTCGATGTCATCGGCAACAATGTGGCCAATGCCGGCACTGTCGGCTTCAAGGGGTCACGCGCAATATTCGCCGATGTTTTTGCCAGCTCCCTCAACGGCAGCGGCGGCGGCCAGGTCGGCATTGGCGCCAAGGTCAGCAAAGTCCAGCAGCAGTTCACCCAGGGCAATGTCTCGGTCACCAACAATCCGCTCGATGTCGCGATCAACGGTGGTGGTTTTTTCCGGCTGAGCAACAACGGCACCATCAGCTACAGCCGCAACGGCCAGTTCAACCTGGACAGCAGCGGCTACATCGTCAACAGCGACGGGCTCCAGGTTACCGGCTATCCGGTCGACAGCGCAGGCAACGTGGTGCCGTCATCGCCGCAGCCGCTGCAGTTGTCCACTGCGGATGTTTCGCCCAACGCGACCACCGAATTTGACGCCTCGATCAACCTCGACTCCCGCGCGGCCAGCATCACACTGCCGTTTTCAGCCACGGACCCGGCCACTTACACCAATTCCACCTCGGGCACCGTTTACGACTCGCTCGGCAACCCGCATGTGATGACGCTGTATTTCTCCAAGACCGCCACTGCCGGGCAGTGGTCACTGCATGCCACGCTCAACGGCGGGCCTGTCACCGATGTCAATCTCGGTGCAGGTGCCGGGACCCCGGTGAACCTCAATTTCGACAATCTCGGCCGGATGAGCACGGCAATGCCGCTGAACACCAGCATTACGCTGGCCAATGGCGCAGTGACGCCGCTCGCCTTCGAGCTGGATTTTGGACGGACATCGCAGTTCGGCACGGATTTCACCGTCAGTTCGCTGGCTCAGAACGGTTATGCCGCCGGCCGCATGAGCGGTTTCAGCATCAGTGCAGAAGGCGTGATCGTGGGCCGCTATTCCAACGGCCAGGCCTTGCAGCTGGGGCAGATTGTTCTGGCGAATTTCGCGAATCCCGGCGGCCTGCGCGCGCTGGGCAACAACCAGTGGGAAGAAACCGCGGACTCCGGACTTGCCCTGGTCGGCGAGCCGCTGACGGGCAGCCTCGGTTCGCTGCAGTCGGCCGCGGTTGAGGATTCCAACGTCGACCTGACCCAGGAACTGGTGAACATGATCACCGCGCAGCGCGCCTACCAGGCCAATGCGCAGACCATCAAGACCATCGACCAGGTGCTGCAGACCCTGGTCAACCTGCGCTAAACCACTGGAGATTGACGCGTGGACCGCCTGATATACGTGGCGATGAGTGGTGCCAAGCAGACCATGCTGCAGCAGGCCACTGTCGCCAATAACCTGGCCAATGTGACTACCACCGGTTTTCGTGCGCAGCAGGTTGCGCTGCGCGCGGCACCGGTGATCGGGGAAGGTTTGCCGACCCGGGCTTTTGTCGTCGATTCCACGCCGGGCGCCGATTTCCGCCAGGGCGCGATCCAGCACACCGGCCGCGACCTCGACGTTGCCATTGAAGGGCGCGGCTGGATTGCAGTGCAAGCCGCAGACGGCACCGAGGCCTACACCCGCGCAGGCAGCCTCGAAATCAGCGGCAACGGTGTGTTGCAGACCCGCGGCGGCCTCAGCGTGATGGGTGATGGCGGACCGATTTCGGTGCCGCCGGATACCCGCGTCACTGTCGGTCGCGACGGCACGGTATCCACGGTGCCCGAGGGCAACCGTCCCAACCAGGTCGCCGCCCTCGGCCGCATCAAGCTGGTCAATCCAGAGGAATCGCAACTGATCCGCGGCTCCGACGGCCTGTTCCGCATGCGCGAAGGCGGTGCCGCCGCCGCAGACCCTCAGGTGCGGATGGTCGGCGCCGCACTCGAGGGCAGCAATGTCAACGCGGTGGATGCGATGGTGACGATGATCGCGCTTGCCCGCCAGTTCGACATGCAGATCAAGATGATGCAGAACGCCGAAGGCAATGATCGCCAGGCCAGCCAGATACTGGCTTCCCGCTGAACCGATACCAAACGAGAACCCACGCCATGATCCGCTCACTCTGGATTTCAAAAACCGGCCTTGACGCTCAGCAGACGCAGATGGACGTCATTTCCAACAACCTGGCCAATGTTTCAACCAACGGTTTCAAGCGCGCACGCGCGGTGTTCGAAGACCTGCTCTACCAGACCATCCGCCAGCCAGGCGCGCAATCCTCGCAGCAGACGCAGCTGCCTACCGGCCTGCAGATCGGCACCGGCGTGAAGCCGGTGGCCACGTCGCGCATCTTCACCCAGGGCAATCTGCAGCAGACCGGCAATCCGCTGGATGTGGCGATCCAGGGCAATGGTTTCTTTCAAGTGCTGATGCCCGACGGCACCACGGCGTACACCCGCGACGGTTCCTTCCAGGTCGACAGCCAGGGCCAGCTGGTCACTTCCAGCGGCTTCGCGGTGCAGCCGGCGATCACCATTCCGCCCAATTCGCTGTCGGTGACCATCGGCCGTGATGGCGTGGTCTCGGTGCTGCGCCAAGGCAGCGCGGCACCAAGCCAGGTTGGCGCGTTGCAGCTTGCCAGTTTCGCCAATCCGGCCGGACTGCAGAGTTTCGGCGAGAACCTCTATCTGGAAACCGCGGCTTCGGGCACGCCCGGTGCAAACACACCGGGCACCAACGGCCTCGGTCTGCTCAACCAGGGTTATGCCGAGACTTCGAACGTCAACGTCGTCGAGGAACTGGTGTCGATGATCCAGACCCAGCGTGCCTACGAGATCAACTCGAAGGCGATTTCGACTTCGGACCAGATGCTGCAGCGTCTGGCCCAGATGTAATCCGCGTTCTTGCACCCTTGTTTGTGACCGACACCCGGAGCCGATGATGAACCGATTGATCCTCCTTGCCGCCATGCTGCCACTTGCGGCCTGCGTCCACACCGTGCCGCCGACCGTGGTCCAGCAGCCGCTCAGCGCGCGGCCGGTGCTGCCGGTTACGACGCCGGCCGGCAATGGCGCGATTTTCCAGGCCGGCTACAACGACCGGCCGCTGTTCGAGGACCGCCGCGCGCGGCGCATCGGCGACACCATGACCATCGCCATCGGCGAACGCACCGCGGCGAGCAAGAAATCGAACACCAATGCGGCGCGCGCCAGCAACAACCAGTTCGGCGTCACCGCGCTGGCCGGGCTGCCGGGCAAGAGTTTTCTCAACTCGGGGCTGAACGCCACTTCCGATTTTTCTTTCGATGGCAGCGGCGAGAGCGCCAGCAACAACGATTTCACCGGCGTGATCACCGTCACCGTGATCGACGTGCTCTCCAATGGCAACCTGGTGGTCAGCGGTGAGAAGCAGCTCGGCATCAACCAGGGTTCCGAATTCATCCGCTTTTCGGGCATCGTCAATCCGCTGCACCTGACCAGCAGCAACACCGTGGCCTCGACCCAGGTTGCCGATGCACGCATCGAGTACCGCGCCAACGGCGCCCTCGACAGCGCACAGGTCATGGGCTGGCTGTCGCGGTTTTTCCTCAACTTTCTGCCGTTTTGATCATGCGTGACTTCCTGTTGATGATCAGTCCGCGCCGCCTTGCCGCGCTGATGGTCCTGCTGCTGCTCCTGCTCGCCGCCACCATCGCGCCGGTGCATGCTCAGCGCATCAAGGACCTTGCCGCGGTGCAGGGCGTGCGCAGCAACCAGCTGATCGGTTACGGCCTGGTGGTTGGCCTGGATGGCACCGGCGACCAGACCACGCAGACGCCATTCACCGTGCAGAGCCTGACGACAATGCTGTCGCAGCTTGGGGTGACCCTGCCTCCGGGCGCCAGCCTGCAGCTGAAAAACGTCGCTGCGGTGATGATCACCACCATGCTGCCGCCGTTTGCCACGCCGGGGCAGGCGATCGACGTCACTGTTTCCTCGATTGGCAACGCCAAGTCGCTGCGCGGCGGTACGCTGCTGCTGACGCCGCTGAAAGGTGCCGATGGACAGGTCTATGCCGTGGCCCAGGGCAATGTGCTGGTTGGCGGCGTTGGCGCCGCGGCCGGAGGCAGCAGCGTGCAGGTCAACCATCTGAGTGTCGGCCGCATTTCCGGTGGCGCGACAGTGGAGCGTGCGGTGCCGACCCCGCTGGGCGGCGATGGCGACATCCACCTCGGCGTGCACAACAGCGATTTCACTACCACCCACCGCATCGTCGACGCGATCAACAGCCATGTCGGCGCCGGCACTGCGGCAGCGGTTGATGGCCGCACCATCCGCGTTTCAGCGCCCCAGGCAGCTGGTGAGCGCGTGGCATTTCTTGCGCGCATCGAGGGGCTTGAAGTGCAGGCCGCTGCGGCGAGGGCGAGGGTGATTGTCAACGCCCGCACCGGTTCGGTGGTGATGAACCAGGCGGTCAGTGTTGACATCTGCGCGGTGGCCCACGGCAACCTGTCAGTGGTGATCACCACCGAGCCGGTGATCAGCCAGCCCGGGCCGTTCTCCGCCGGGCAGACGGTGCAGGCCGAACGCTCGCAGGTTGAAATCCGCCAGGATAAGGGACTGCTCACCATGGTGCGCGGCGCGAACCTGGGCGATGTGGTGAAGGCGCTCAACGCCATCGGCGCCACGCCGCAGGATCTGCTGGCCATTCTGCAGGCGATGAAAGCCTCGGGCGCCCTGCGCGCGGAGCTGGAGATTATCTGATGAGCCTGCCCGCATTGCCGCAGTCGCTTGCAGCCGATGCCCGCGGTCTCGACGAACTGAAGCTGCGCGCGCGCAACAACCCCGACACCGCGCTGAAGGATGCGGCGAAGCAGTTCGAGGTGCTGTTCATGAACATGTTGCTGAAAAGCATGCGCGACACGGTACCCCAGGACGGCATGTTCGACAGCGAGCAGACACGTTTTTATACCTCGATGCTCGACCAGCAGCTTTCGGAGAAGCTGTCGTCGCGCGGCATCGGCCTCGCTGAAATCATGGTCAGGCAGCTGCAGCGCCAGGCGCCGGTGACCGTGCCGGCGGATGCCGCGGCTGCGGCGGAAGTTAATGGCGTCAGCGGGGCGGGTGCACCGGGCGCCGTGGCACCGGCCGAGGGCGCGCGCCCTGCGGCACCGGTCGGCGATGCAAAAAGTTTCGTCAACCGCATGTGGCCCGAGGCGGCAGGGGCCAGCCGCGCCACCGGAATCCCGGCGCATTTCATCATCGGCCAGGCGGCGCTCGAATCGGGCTGGGGTGCACGCGAAATCCGCGGCAGTGACGGCAGCGCGAGCCATAACCTGTTCGGCGTCAAGGCCGGCCGTGGCTGGACCGGGCGCAGCGTCGAAGTGATGACCACCGAGTACGTCGACGGCACGCCGCGCAAAATGGTTGAGCGTTTTCGTGCCTATGACTCCTACGCCGCGGCCTTTGAGGACTATGCACGGCTGCTGAAGACCAATCCGCGTTATGCCGGCGTGATCGAGGGTTCGCGCGATGCTGCGAGTTTTGCCCGCGGCCTGCAGCAGGCCGGTTACGCCACCGACCCGAACTACGCCGACAAGCTCACCCGTGTCATCAACGGCAGCGTGTTGCGGCAGAGCCTGCTCGGTTGAGCGTGCGAGTAACAGAGGATAGACAATTATGGCCATCGGTGTTTTTGGTGTAGCTATCAGCGGACTGAATGCCGCCCAAGCCGGTCTGGTGACCACCGGTCAAAATATTGCCAATGCCAACACCCCTGGCTATCACCGCCAGTCGGTGGTTCAGTCTGCTGCGGCGCCGCTGTTCAGCGGCTCGGGTTTTTTCGGCCAGGGCGTCAACGTCGACAACGTGGTGCGCAGCTACAACGAGCTGCTCGACACCCAGGTATTCCGCGCCGAGGCGCGCTCCGCTTTTTTTACCGCGCAGTCGGCGCAGCTGGGGGAGCTCGACCGCTTGCTGGCCGATCCCGCGGCCGGGCTGGCACCCGCGTTGCAGGGGTTTTTCACCGCGGTCAACGAGGTTGCAGCCAATCCGGCATCGCTGCCTTCGCGCCAGGCGCTGCTTTCGGCATCGCAGACACTGGCGGCACGCTTTGAGGAAATCGACAGCCGCATCGCCAATCTTGCCAGCGGGGTCAATGCCCAGCTTAATGGCAGCATATCGGGCATCAATTCGTACAGCCGGGAAATCGCACTGCTCAACGAGCGCATCGTGTTGTCGCAGAGCGCGACGGCGACTGCACCCAACGACCTGCTCGACCAGCGTGACCGCATGGTCGGTGAACTGAACAAGGTTGTTGGCGTCACCACGGTGGCGCAAAACGACGGTTCGCTGAATGTGTTCATAGGCAGCGGGCAGAGTCTTGTGGTCGGCAGTCAGTGGGCGCCGCTTTCCGTGCAGGCCTCCGTGGACGATCCGACGCGCCTGGATATTGCCTACGGCCAGGGCGCCAATGCTGCGCCCATCGCTTCGCGCAGCCTGCAATCCGGAAGCCTGGGCGGGTTACTGGCGGTCCGTGACGGTGCGCTGGCTGATGCTCGGGATGAGCTCGGCCGCATCGCGGTGACACTGGCCACCACCGTCAACGACCAGCATCGTCTCGGCCAGGACTACAACGGAAATGCCGGCGGACTTCTTTTTGATGCGCCGCAGATAGCGGTCTCGGCGCGCGGTTCCAATGCCGGCAGCGCGGTGATCGCGGCGGGATATTCCGATGTGTCGGCGCTTGAGGTCTCGGCCTACCGCATCACCTACAGCGCGGGCAATTACCTGGTGACGCGCCTTTCCGACAACAGCAGCACGAGCTGGGCCAGCCTGCCGCAGACCATCGACGGCATGACACTCAGCCTGGCTTCGGGTGCGGCCGTTGACGGCGACACCTTCATTGTCGAGCCGGTGCGTTATGGCGCACGCAATATCGGTGTTGCGATTGACAATGTCGCGCAGATTGCCGCCGCGGCGCCGGTGCGCAGCGCGGCTGTTGCCGGCAACACCGGAACGGCGGTGATCAGTGCCGGCAGCGTCAACACGCCGCCGCCGCCGAATCCCAATCTGCAACAGCCGGTCACCATCACCTTCACCAGTCCGACGACCTTTAATGTCAGCGGCACAGGTACCGGCAATCCGGTCGGCCTGGCTTATGTGCCGGGTACGGACATCAGTTACAACGGCTGGACGGTGCGCCTCAGCGGCCAGCCCGCCGGCGGCGACAGTTTCATCGTCGAGGCCAACAGCGGCGGCCGCGGCGACAACCGCAATGCGCTGCAACTGGCGGCGCTGCAGTCGGCGCAGAACCTGGTTGGCGGCAGCGCCGGTTACCAGAGTGCCTACAGCCAGCTGGCCAGCGAGGTGGGCGCCCGCACCAGGGAAGCCCAGGTTTCGGCTGAATCCCAGAACAACGTCACTGCACAGGCGCGCCAGGCCCAGCAATCGGTGTCCGGCGTCAATCTCGACGAAGAAGCGGCCAACCTGATCCGTTACCAGCAGGCCTATCAGGCTTCGAGCAAGGTGGTCGAGGTGGCTTCACGGCTGTTCGAGACCCTGCTCGGCATTTCCGCGAGGTAAACACAATGCGCGTCAGCACCAGCACGATTTACGAGGCCGGCGTTGGAGGCATGCTGCAGTTGCAGGAGCAGCAGGTCAGGCTCCAGCAGCAGGTATCAACAGGCCGCCGCATCAACACGCCGTCCGATGATCCGATCGCCGCAGCTGCGGTGCTCGAGATCAGCCAGGCCAAGGCGATGAACGAGCAATACGGCATCAATATCGACCGCGCGCGTGCCGCCCTGCTGCTCGAGGAGCAGT
The DNA here is from genome assembly GCA_019751125.1 of Burkholderiales bacterium. Lineage (GTDB taxonomy): Bacteria > Pseudomonadota > Gammaproteobacteria > Burkholderiales > SG8-41. The sequence goes on from JAIENU010000237.1 coordinate 10,040, forward strand.
CGCTGGGCGACGTGACGCGCGTGCTGCAGGACATCAAGACGCTGGCCGTCAATGCCGGCAATGCGGTGCTCAGCAACACGGACCGGCTCGCCATCGTCACCGAATTGCAGGTGCGTTATGACGAATTGCTCGGCATTGCCAACCGCCGTGACGGCAACGGCCAATACCTGTTTTCCGGTTACAAGGGCGACACGCCGCCGTTTTCACAGTCGGCGGCCGGTGCCGTGGTCTATCAGGGTGATGAAGGTCAGCGGCTGCTGCAGATCGGCGCCACACGCCGCGTCGCGATCAATGATTCCGGCAATGCGGTGTTCATGGCCGTGCGTGAAGGGGATGGCCGCGTTGTGGCCGCGGCCGCAGCGGGCAACACCGGCAGTGCCATCCTCGGCGGTGCCACAGTCAGCAACGACGCGGCATGGCGCGATCCGGCAAATCCGCGTGAGTTCTCGATCCGTTTCCATGTGGATTCGGCTGTGACCCCGGCGCAGACCACCTACGACATCATCGACCCGGTGAACAACATCTCGCTGCTGACCGGTGCCGCACCCGCGGCCGGGCCGTACCTGCGCAGCTACAGGGAAGGCACGGCAATCGTATTGCGCAGCGTGACTCCGCCCGATACCAATCCGGTGCCTTTCGATTTCGGCGCCACGGTCACCGTCAACGGTGCCCCAGCCTCCGGCGACAGCGTCAGCGTGCGTGCAGCCGCGTCACGCGACATGTTTGGCGTGGTTGCCGACCTGATGTCGACGCTTCGTGCCGGACAGTCGGCGACGGCAGCCTCTGCCGCGGCCTACAGCAACCAGCTCAGCACGGCACTGACCGGACTGGACAATGCGCTGGACCAGGTGCTGCTGGTGCGTGCCGGAGCTGGCACCCGTCTTGCCGAGCTCGATACCGCCCAGACCGCTTCCGAGGACGCGGTGCTCAATCACGACCAGAACCTGTCCAGGCTGCGGGATCTTGATTACGCCGCTGCGCTTTCCGAGCTGGCGCAGCGCCAGGTGCAGCTTGAGGCTGCGCAGAAATCATTCCTGCAGATCACCAGCCTGCAGCTGTTCGACTTCATCTGAGGTTAGCCATGAATATGCCCTTGCGTTCCGCTGCGGCACTGCTAGTGGTGCTGCCGCTCGCGGCCTGTGTCTCGTCCGGTAACGAGGCGGGCCGCACCCCGCTGATTCCGGACAAGGTATTGCGCCTGAGCCCTTCGCTGTCGGTGCCGCT
>JAIENU010000049.1 GCA_019751125.1 Burkholderiales bacterium
TCGCCTTTGGCGGCGGCAGCCGCTGCCGGAGCCGCAGCAGGTGTTGCGGGTTTTGCGGCAGCGGGGGCTGGCGCGGCAGCCTGAGGTGCGGGTGCAGCGGCGGCACCGGCTTCTTCCAGCGTCAGGATCAGCGAGCCCATCGACACCTTGTCGCCGGGTTTCAGGCTGACGGCCTTGACCACGCCGGCGCTGGGCGCAGGAATGTCCATCGTCGCCTTGTCCGATTCCAGCGTGACCAGCGGGTCTTCCGCCTTGACTGCGTCGCCAGGCTTCACCAGCACTTCGATCACCGGGATGTTCTTGAAATCACCGATATCCGGAACCTTGACTTCTACCGTCTTGGCCATAATAAAAACTCTTTTAAAAACAATGGGTTATGTAATTACCGGCAGAATCAGCCGCGGATGTGGCCATCGCCGAAGACCACGTACTTGAGCGAAGTCAGCCCTTCCAGCCCCACCGGTCCGCGTGCGTGCAGCTTGTCGGTGGAAATGCCGATCTCGGCGCCGAGGCCGAACTCGTAGCCGTCGGCAAAACGCGTCGAGGCATTGACCATCACCGAGCTCGAATCCACTTCGCGCAGGAAGCGCCGTGCCTTGCTCACGTTCTCGGTAACGATGGCATCGGTGTGCTGCGAGCCGTAGCGCGTGATGTGGTCGATCGCCGCGTCCAGGCCATCAACGATGCGCACCGAGAGGATGGCGTCGAGATACTCGGTGTACCAGTCTTCCTCGGTCGCGGTTTTCATGCCGGGCACGATCGCGCGCGCGGCGTCATCGCCACGCAGTTCGATTTTTTTATCGGCGTAGATTTTGCACAGCGGCGGCAGAATCTTCTGCGCGACACTGCGCGCGACGAGCAGCGTCTCCATCGTGTTGCAGGTGCCGAGGCGCTGGGTCTTGGCGTTGTCGGCGATGCGCAGCGCCTTGTCGAAATCGGCTTCGTCGTCGATATAGACATGGCAGACACCGTGCAGGTGCTTGATCATCGGTATGCGCGACTCGCGCATCAGGCGCTCAATCAGGCCCTTGCCGCCGCGCGGCACGATCACATCCACATAATCCTGCATGGTGATCAGCTCACCCACCGCGGCGCGGTCGGCGGTCTCGATGACCTGCACTGCGTCCTGCGGCAGGCCCGCGACCTTGAGGCCTTCGTGCACACAGGCGGCGATGGCCTGGTTGGAATGCAGCGCTTCCGAGCCGCCGCGCAGGATCGCGGCATTGCCGGATTTGATGCACAGCCCTGCCGCATCCGCGGTCACGTTGGGCCGGGATTCGTAAATGATGCCGATCACGCCCAGCGGCACGCGCATCTGGCCGACCTGGATGCCGGTCGGGCGGTATTTCAATCCGCTGATCTCGCCGATTGGATCGGGCAGCGCGGCGATCTGGCGCAGGCCGTCGGCCATCGCGGCGATGGTTTTCGGCGTCAGCGTCAGGCGGTCGATGGCGGCAGCATCCAGGCCCTTGGTTTTGGCGGCTTCGACATCGCGCGCGTTTTCCCGCTGCAGGACCGTTGCCGCGCGCTCGATGGCATCGGCCATTGCGTTCAGCGCGGTGTTTTTTGCGCGCGTGTCGGCCACCGCCATCGCGCGCGAAGCGGCGCGTGCGGCCTTGCCGACACCGGTCATATAGGTCTGGACATCCATGCTGTGGATTCTAGCAGGTGGAGCAGGGGCTTTTTGCCGTCACCGGCGTGGATGTACTTGAGGGCGGCGTGAGCTTTGTTTAACCGGTGCTGCCGGTGTGGCCGGGACACACGGCGAAGCGGCCGGTTTCTGAAAAATCAGAACAGCGCCGGATGTGCCGCAAACGCCGCCGCCGCAACCCGTCGCGGCGGCTGGGCTTTCACCGTGCCCGGGTTGTTGCGTGCGAAACGCAGCGCGAGCTGCAGCAGCTCGTCCCAGGGGTCGCCGCGCACCAGGCCCTTGACCATGCGGTCGATCAGCGCGGCATGGCGCAGCGCTTCGGTGACCTGGGCCAGCGTGAAGCGGCGCAGGTTGTTCTGCATCGCATTCTGGTGCGCGGGGCCCCAGATGCGCGCTTCGCGCAGCATCATCGACACCGGTTTGCCGGTGTTGACGCCGGTGATGATCTTGCCGATGGCACGGATTTCCTCGGACAGCGACCACAGCACCAGCGGCGCCGCGGTGCCTTCGCCCTGCAGGCCGTCGAGCACGCGCGCGACGCGCAGCGGGTCTCCTTCAAGCATGATCTCGCCGAGGTTGAACACGTCGTAGCGGGCAACGTCGAGGACGGCCTCGCGCACCTGGTCGAAACGGATCGTGCCCTGCGGGAACAGGAGTGCCAGTTTCTGCACCTCCTGGTAGGCGGCGAGCAGGTTGCCTTCGACGCGGTCGGCGATGAAGTCCAGCGTCGCGGCATCGGCTTCCTGTTCCTGCGCGGCGAGCCGCGCGGCAATCCATTGCGGCAGCGCTTTGCGTGTCACCGGTTTTGCTTCGACCGCGACACCAGCGCGTTCGAGCGCCTCGAACCACGCCGCCTTCTGGCCGCGCCAATCGAGATCGGGCACGTAAACCAGCGTCACGGTGTCCGGTGGCAGCGATTTGCAGTAGTCCTGCAGTGCTTCGCCGCCTTCCTTGCCGGGTTTGCCGGTGGGGATGCGCAGCTCCAGCAGCTTTTTCGAGGCGAACAGCGATTGTGAACTGCCGGCGAGCGCGAGCTGGCTCCATTTGAATCCGGAATCGGCGGTGAGTATCTCGCGTTCGGAATAACCTCCGGCGCGGGCCTTGGCGCGGATACGGTCGCTGGCCTCCAGGGCGAGCAGCGCTTCGCTGCCGAAAACGGTGTACAGCGGCCTCAGTTCGCGCGACAGCTGCTGGTGCAATTGCTCGGTGGTTATTTTCATTGCCGCACAAGTCTACCCACAGCCGCCGCCGCGGTCACGTGGAAAATCCGTGCTTTAGGACCGCACCTGGTCGCGGCCACCGTGTTTGGCGCGGTAGAGCGCGGCGTCGGTGCGCGCGAACAGTGCCGCGGGCAGCTCGCGGGTTTCCGGCGTGGTTACCGCAAGTCCCATGCTGCAGGTCAAGCAGCCGGTTGCAGCATCGCGGTGCTTGATATCCAGCCCGCGCACGGCATCGCACAGCTTCTGTGCCATCAGCAGCGCGCTGTCGTATCCAGTCTGCGGCAAGATGATCGCCAGCTCCTCGCCGCCGTAGCGTGCCGCGAAATCGGCGGGTCGCTTCAACGTTCCGCGAATTGCTGCGGCGACCCGCTGCAGGCACAGGTCGCCGGCCTGGTGCCCGTAGCAGTCGTTGTAGGTCTTGAAGTGATCGATGTCGAGCAGCAGCAGCGCCAGTGGTTCCTTGTTGCGCGATGCGCGTGCCAATTCGAGGTCCAGTTGCCTGTCAAAGGCGCGGCGGTTGCCGAGGCCGGTCAGCACGTCGGTGTCTGCCAGTTCGGCGAGGCGGCGGTTGACCACGGAGAGGTGTGACTGCAGCCGGTGAAACTCGAACATGAAAGCACCGAGAACGGCGCTGGCGCACAGCAGGCTGTTCATGCGGGCGAGATACCAGCCGGCATTGAAGCGGGCGCCCGCGGCCAGCGAAATCGCGGTATCCAGCAGGAATGCGAGCATGGCCACGACCAGCCACAGCTGAGTGACTGTGCGGTCGCGTGCCGTGCGCCATAGGGCAATCAGTGCCGCCAGGTTGAGCAGGCAAAGCACGAGGCCGATGCCCACGACCGAAGGCGGCTGGTAGTTGTCGTGCCGGATGACCGTGGGCAGCAGGTCGTGTCCGAGAGTGGCAATGGCGGTGAGAATTGCGCTGAGCAGGAGGGTGGCCACCACGGCGGGCAGCAGGCGCGAAGCCGGCCAGCGGGCCGGTATGGCCGTGGTCTGTTCCTGCTTCAGTGCCAGGGCGTGGGCGAGTATCAGTCCTGGAAATCCGGCATGCCAGAACAACCAGAGCCAGGCGGCAGACTGTGATCCGGTTTCCGCAGAGCTTCCGACGAGAAACAGTCCCGGAAACACCAGCAGGTAGGGCACGACGATGCTGCCGGTGAACAAATAGGCGCATCCCAGCAGCAGCGTGCTGGGCCGGCCGTTGCGGCTGAACTGCAGCATGAACAGCAGCGCGGTCAGCAGGTCGAGGATGATGATTGCGGTTGCGCTGGCCGGGATGAAAGCGGTGATCACCGGCGCCGGCACCCGCACAAAAGGCAGCGTGGCCAGCGCGACCACGGTGATCAGGGCTGCCAGCCCCAGAGCGATGTTCCTTTGCCGCAAGCTCGCGGGAAATTCGCTTCCGGTCATCCCGGATTTTCCGTTCGGCATCGGCATCGTTTGGATCCGCTCGCCGGACGCGGGTGTGTTGCTGTTCAGGATGGCTGGTGGGGTTTGGCTGCCTGCAGGCGGCGCAGCAGTTGCTGGATGGCGTCGGCCTGCATGTCGCGGAACAACAGCGCCTCTTCCGATTCCTTGGACAACGTCTCGCTGTCGTTGAAGGAGAAATCGCGGTTGAGCACGATTTCGGCGGGCGGCGACATTTCGGCGCCTTTCTGGTCGATCAGGCGGTAGGCCACGCGGTAACGCAGCTGGTATTCGCGCACGCGGCCGGTGCCGGACAGCGACAGGATGGTTTTTTCGCGCAGCTCGTTGAGCAGCACCAGGGTCGCCGCGGCATCCTTCTGCACGCCGACCACGCGTGTGCTGCTGCCGGAGGTGACGGCGCGCTTGAACTGGGTGGCGAACTGCGAGGTCGGCGCGGCCTGCACGAACAGCGTGTCGAAGGGCAGGGTCGCGGTGCCACGCAGCTGGAAGCCGCAGCCGCCCAGCAGCAGGGCGGCCAGGCTGAGCAGGAAAAATGCGGCGGCGGAGGGTGATTTCATCGGTTCAGACCACGACGTTGACCAAGCGTCCCGGAACGATAACAACTTTCTTCGCCGGCTGCCCGGCCATGAATTTCTGCACTTCCGGGTGCGCCAGTACCGCGGCCTCGATGACCGCCTTGTCGGCATCACGGGCAACGCGGATGTCGCCGCGTTTCTTGCCGTTGACCTGAACCACCAGCTCGGTTTCGGACTCGACCAGCGCGGCGGCATCCGGCTCCGGCCAGGGTGCATCGAGCATGTCGGTGCCGTAGCCGAGGTCGATCCACAGCTGGTGGCTGATGTGCGGGGTGATCGGCGAGAGCAGGCGCAGCAGCATGGACATGCCTTCGGCCATCGTGCCAGTCATTGCAATGCCAGACTCCAGCGCGTCATTGTTTTCACCAGCTTGGATAGCTCCAGGTTTTTTTTCAAGCAAGTTAAGTAATTTCATGCCAGCGGAGGCGACAGTATTAAATTGATGTCGCTCAAGGTCGTAATTCGCTTGTTTCAAGACGGCATGCATGTCCTTTCGCCAAGCTCTATGTGCCGCTGGAATTTTCGACCAATCCAGGTTTGACAAATTGGCCATGTGCCCTTTGCCAATCTTGATTTCACTTTCGTGATCGACCGCGAAAGACCACACCCGCCGCAGGAAACGCGCGGCGCCTTCGACGCTGGCGTCCGACCATTCCAGTGTCTGCTCGGGCGGGGCGGTGAACATCATGTAGAAGCGCGCGATGTCGGCGCCGTAGGTTTCGATCAATGCCTGCGGATCGACACCGTTGTTTTTCGATTTCGACATGGTGCCGATGCCGCCGGACTCCACCGGCTGGCCGTCGGCACGCAGCACCGCGCCGCTGCGGTTGCCCTGGGCATCGACGCTGACCTCGACATCGGCCGGGTTGTAATAGGTGATGCGTCCCGCCGCGGGTTTGCGGAAAAAGATTTCGTTCAACACCATGCCCTGGGTCAGCAGGTTTTTGAACGGCTCGTCGAGTTTGACCAGGCCGAGGTCGCGCATCGCCTTGCTCCAGAAGCGCGAGTAAAGCAGGTGCAGGATCGCGTGTTCAATGCCGCCGATGTACTGGTCGGCGGGCAGCCAGTAGTTGACGCGCTCGTCGACCATCGCGGTCGCGCTGTCGGCGCAGGCGTAGCGCAGGTAGTACCAGGACGAATCGACGAAGGTGTCCATGGTGTCGGTTTCGCGTTTTGCCGGCTGGCCGCATTTCGGGCAGCTGCAATTGACGAAATCGGCGCGTTTGTTCAGCGGATTGCCGCTGCCGTCCGGCACGCAGTCTTCGGGCAGCACGACCGGAAGATCCTTGTCCGGTACCGGCACGTCGCCGCAGGCGGCACAGTGGATGATCGGGATCGGGCAGCCCCAGTAACGCTGTCGGGAAACACCCCAGTCACGCAGGCGGTAGAGCACCTGTTTTTCGCCGAGGCCCTTGGCCGCCAGATCGGCGGCAATCGCATCCACCGCGGCGGAATACTGTAAGCCATTGTATTTATTGGAGTTTTTGCAAACGCCCCGGTCCTTGTCGGCGTACCATTCCTGCCAGCCGTCGGTGGAAAAGGCCTGGCCTTCGACGTCGATGACCTGCTTGATCGGCAGCCGGTACTGCCTGGCGAAATGGAAGTCGCGTTCGTCATGCGCCGGCACCGCCATCACCGCGCCTTCGCCATAACCCATCAGCACGTAGTTGCCGACCCAGACTTCGACCTGTTCGCCGGTCAGCGGGTGTTCGACAAAAATGCCGGTCGGAACGCCTTTTTTCTCCATCGTCGCCAGATCGGCTTCCATCACCGAGGTGTGCTTGCACTCATCGATGAAGGCGGCGACCTTCTGGTTGTCACGCGCGGCACGCGCGGCGAGCGGATGTTCTGCGGCGACGGCAACAAAGGTGACACCCATGATGGTGTCGGCGCGGGTGGTGAACACCCACAGCTTTTCGGCCTTGCCGTCCAGCGTGTACGGGAAGGCGAAGCGCACGCCGTAGCTCTTGCCGATCCAGTTCGCCTGCATCGCCTTCACCCGCTCCGGCCAGCCGGGCAGCGTGTCGAGCGCGGACAGCAGCTCGTCGGCGTATTTCGTGATTGCCAGGTAGTAGCCGGGGATCTCGCGCTTTTCGACGGTGGCGCCGGTGCGCCAGCCCTTGCCGTCGATGACCTGCTCATTGGCGAGCACGGTCTGGTCAACCGGGTCCCAGTTCACCACCTGTGTCTTTTTGTAGGCGATGCCTTTTTCGAGCAGGCGCAGGAACAGCCACTGGTTCCAGCGGTAGTAGTCGGGCTTGCAGGTGGCGAGTTCGCGGCCCCAGTCGATGGCGAAACCCAGCGACTTCAGCTGCTTCCTCATGTAGGCGATGTTGTCGTAGGTCCACTGTGCCGGTGGCACGCCGTTGGCCATCGCCGCGTTTTCGGCGGGCAGGCCGAAGGCATCCCAGCCCATCGGCTGCAGCACGTTGTAGCCCTTCATCCGGTGGTAACGCGTCAGCACATCGCCGATTGTGTAATTTCGCACATGGCCCATGTGCAGCTTTCCCGAGGGATACGGGAACATCGACAGGCAGTAGTATTTGGGTTTGCCGCCACCTTCAACGGCGCGGAAAGAGTCGCGGGTCTGCCAAAACTGCTGGGCGTCGCGTTCGATGGTCTGCGGATTGTATTTTTGCTGCATGATGCGGGTTGTGCGTCCGTCGGCCCGATGAACGGCGCGTGCGGACTGGAATAAACGGCGGGTGGGTTTTGTTCAGGCGGTGATTATAACGGTTCCCCCTTGTTCCCTTCATTTCCGGCCGCAGCTGCGGCCTTCAGGAGGCAGGCATGTTGATGCGTATGGTTGTGGTGCTGGGCCTGTTGTTTTCGACCCTCAATGCAGTGGCGGCGACCCTGAGTGTCGAAGCCTTGGTGAGCCCGGCCTGGGTGGAGCGCGGGGCCGGTGGCCGCGAGCCTCTGACCCCCGGGCTTGCGCTGCGCAGCGGCGACCGGGTGATCACCGGCAGCGGCGCCCGTGCGCTGCTGCGCATGTCCGAGGGCAGCGCGGTGAAGCTGGGCGAGAACGCCACTTTCAGCGTTGACCGGATCGACGAAAAAAATACCAGCGCCGGCCGTGCGGTCAGCGGCGCGCTGAGTGTTGCGCAGGGCGCCTTCCGGTTCACCTCGCGTTTTTTCGGCAGCCAGCGCTCGCGCCGTGATCTCGATATCCGCGTCGCCACGGTGACCGCCGGCATCCGCGGCACCGACATCTGGGGCAAGGGCAGCGCCGACCGCGACATCGTGTGCCTGATCGAAGGCAAAATCGAAATCGAACACCGCGGCGAAAAATTCGCGATGAACGAGCCGCTGTCTTTCCTGATCGCGCCGCGCGAAGGCCCGCGCTTGCCGGTGGCGCCGGTGCCGGAAGCCCAGCTCAAGGAATGGGCGCTTGAAACCGAAATCGCGCCGGCCAGCGGCGCCACCCGCCGCAACGGCAAACACCGCATCGTCGCCGCCAGCAATGTCGATGAAAGCGCGGCAAAGGAGACGGTTGCCCGCCTGCGCGGCGCCGGTTATCCGGCCGCAGTGCGCGCCTATCGCAGCGGCGAAGCGCTGCGATACGACGTCAACATCTCCGGCCTGGCCAGCGCCGAAGACGCCGCAAAAATGGAAAGCGCACTGCGCACGGCAGGGCTGTTGTTGCGCTGAGCCCCGGCGGGCGGTGGTCAGGGGTCACGTATAATCGGGGTCATGTTTTTCATGATGACCCCGTTATTTTTTCCCACCTGAACGCCGCGGTTTGACCCCGACCTTTCTTTCCGGTCTCAACGACCAGCAACTCGAAGCCGTCACGCTGCCGCATCAGTCTGCGCTGATCCTCGCCGGCGCCGGCAGTGGCAAGACCCGCGTGCTGACCACACGCATGGCCTGGCTGATCCAGACCGGACAGGCCAGCCCGATAGGTGTCCTCGCGGTGACCTTCACCAACAAGGCGGCGAAGGAGATGCTGACGCGTCTCACCGCGATGCTGCCGATCAACACCCGCGGCATGTGGGTGGGCACCTTCCACGGCCTGTGCAACCGCATGCTGCGCGCGCATTACCGCGAGGCCGGGCTGCCGCAGCTGTTCCAGATTCTCGACACCCAGGACCAGCTGGCCCTGGTCAAGCGGCTGATGAAGTCGATGAACCTTGACGAGGAGCGTTATCCCCCGCGCCAGGCGCAGTGGTTCATCGCCGCGCAGAAGGAAGAGGGCAAACGCGCCGACAAGGTCGAGCCGTACGACGATTTTTCGCGGCGCATGGTCGATTTCTATGCCGAATATGACCGCCAGTGCCAACGCGAGGGTGTGGTCGATTTTGCCGAGCTGTTGCTGCGTTCGTACGAGCTGCTGTCGCGCAACGATGCGCTGCGCGAGCACTACGCCAGCCGTTTCCGCCACATCCTGGTTGACGAATTCCAGGACACCAACCGCCTGCAGTACCGCTGGCTGCAGCAGCTGGCGGGGCCGGAGAGCGCGATATTCGCGGTCGGCGATGACGACCAGTCGATCTATGGCTGGCGCGGCGCGTCCACCGCCAACATGCAGGACCTGCAGCGTGATTTCCACATCGACCGCGTGATCAAGCTCGAGCAGAACTACCGCTCCCACGGCAACATCCTCGAGGCCGCCAACACGCTGATCGCGCACAACCGCAAGCGCCTGGGCAAGGAGTTGTGGACCGAGGACAGCAAGGGCGAACCGCTGCGCGTGTTCGAGGCGGCCTCGGATTTTGAAGAGGCCGGTTATGTGGTGGAGGAAGTGCGCAGCCTGCGCGCCGCCGGCGAGCGGCTGGCCGACATCGCCGTGCTGTACCGCTCGAATGCGCAATCGCGGGTGATCGAGCACGCGCTGTTCACCGCCGGCATGCCCTACCGTGTCTATGGCGGCCTGCGCTTTTTCGAGCGCCAGGAGATCAAGCATGCGCTGGCCTACCTGCGGCTGGTGGCCAACCAGGAGGATGACGGTGCGCTGCTGCGGGTGATCAATTTCCCGACGCGCGGCATCGGCGCACGCAGCCTCGAGCAACTGCAGGGCATGGCGCGTGAAGGCGGCATGAGCCTGTGGGCGGCGGCCTGTGCCAATACGCTGTCGGGCAAGGCCGCGGCGAGCATCGCTGCCTTCGTCAAATTGATTGAAACGATGCGCAGCGCCACGGCCGGGCTGCCACTGCCCGAGGCGATCAGCCATGTCGTCGAGCACAGCGGACTGGCCGTGCACTACCGCAACGAGAAGGAAGGCGCGGACCGGCTGGAAAACCTCGACGAACTGGTCAATGCCGCAGCGCTGTATGTCGAGGAACGGGCGACGCAGATTCCCGCCGAAGGTGCACCACCGGAGGAGATGGATGAGCTGACAGCCTTTCTTGCCCATGCGGCACTGGAGGCCGGTGAACATCAGGCCGAGGCCGGCGCCGACGCGCTGCAGCTGATGACCGTACATTCGGCAAAGGGCCTGGAATTCCATGCGGTGTTCATCACCGGTCTCGAGGAAGGCCTGTTCCCGCACGAGAACAGCATGACCGAAGCCGATGGCATCGAGGAGGAGCGGCGGCTGATGTACGTGGCGTTGACCCGCGCGCGGCGCCGGCTTTACCTGCTGCTGGCGCAGAGCCGCATGCTGCACGGGCAAACCCGTTATAACGTGCCGTCGCGGTTTTTCCGCGAGCTGCCGGAAAACTTGCTGCAGCGGGTCAACCACGTACGCCAGGCGCCGGTGTTCGCGGCGCAGCGCGGCGCGGGTTATGGGGGATCCGGTGCGGGTTATGGTGCGGCTGCGGCTGCGGCCGGCACCCGCGGTGCATCCACAGCGCCAGCGGTGCAGTCTCGCGAATTTCCATGGCGCATCGGCCAGGCGGTGACCCATGCCAAGTTCGGCGCCGGAGTCATCGTCAATGCCGAGGGCGGCGGGGCCGATGCGCGGGTGCAGGTGAATTTCAGGAACAGCGGGCTGAAATGGCTGGCGCTGGCCTATGCCAAGCTCGAAGCGGCCTGAGCGGGACGGCCCCGATCAATCCTGACGGGGGACTTCGCCGGGCTCTTCCGGCGCAGTAAAAATGTCGCGGTAGGACGCGTAGATGCTCGGCACCACGACGGGTGCCAGCAGCCACAGCCCGAGGTCCAGCATGCGCGCTGCCATGGCCATGGGCATCGCCACCACCATCACCGCGAACAGCACAAGGCCATAGACAAAAAATGCGCCGGGGCTGCGGTAGCACGCAACCAGGCTCGCGCGCATCGCCATCAGCGGCGGCAGTCCGTCGAAATACACCAGCAGCGGCGCAAACCACAGCGCCATCATCACCACGACCGACAGCACCCAGCCCGCGAGCATGGCCGTCAGCACCCCCGGCGCGGCGGCGCGTATCTGCTCGATCTGCTCCGGGGTCAGTTGCTGCTGTGTTGAAAGCCGGATGATTTCCTGCAGCGCATCACCGCCCAGCGCCATCATCGTCGCCAGCACCAGCAGATTGCAGGTGATCGAAAGGGCGCCGAGCAGCAGCAGCGAACGGGTGTTACGGGTGAATCCCGCGAGCAGGTAACCAAAAGCCGGGGGTTTTCCGAATTCGATGGCCCGGCACAGTTCCATCATGCCGGCGAGCACCACCGGCATCGCCACCAGGAACAGGGGGCCGATAAAGGGAATCAGCAGCAGGATTTTCAAGGCCAGAAACGAGGCGCCCAGGATCACCAGCCACAGGCCGGCGTGACGGCGGAACAGGGCGGCGCCGGAAACCAGCCATTGCCAGCCTCTTGCCGCAGGATGGGCGCGAATTTCCATGGCTCT
>JAIENU010000113.1 GCA_019751125.1 Burkholderiales bacterium
AACCGCATCGCCCTGCTCGCCGACCTGCAGCGCGAAATGAACCGCATTGCCGACATCGCGAAACTCGCCGCATGAAAGTCGTCATTCTCGACCGCGACGGCGTGATCAACCAGGACAGCGCCGCCTACATCAAGAGCCCGGAGGAATGGAAACCGATCCCCGGCAGCCTTGAAGCGATTGCGCTGCTCAACCAGGCGGGGTATCGCGTGGTGGTCGCCAGCAACCAGTCGGGCATCGGCCGCGGCCTGTTCGACATGGCAACCCTCAACGCCATCCACGACAAGATGCACCAGGCGCTGGGCCAGGTCGGCGGCCGCATCGACGGCATTTTCTACTGCCCGCACACCCAGGACGCCGACTGCAGCTGCCGCAAGCCGAGGCCGGGCCTGCTTGAGGAAATCAGCCGCCGCCTCGGCGTCGAACTGGCCGGCGTGCCGATGATCGGTGATTCACTGCGTGACCTGCAGGCCGGCGCCGCGGTCGGCGCGCAGCCGATCCTGGTGCTGACCGGCAAGGGCAAAAAAACGCGCAAGGACGGCGGATTGCCGGAACAGACGCTTATTCACAACGACCTCGCCGAGGCCGTGCAGGCACTGCTGAGCTGATGCTGGCCGCAATCCGCTCCACACTGTTTACCGCTGTCCTGGTCGTTCTCACCCCGCTGTTCGCCGCAATCGCGCTGCTCACCTTCCCGCTGCCGGCTCTGACCCGTTATCGCATCATCACCGTCTGGTCGCGCTGCATCGTCTGGGCGGCCCGGAATTTCTGCGGCATCCGCTACCGCGTGGTCGGCGCGGAACACCTGCCACAAAAGCCCTGCATCATCCTCGCCAAACACCAGTCGGCCTGGGAAACCCTCGCCTTCCAACTGGTGTTTCCGCCGCAGGTGTGGGTGCTGAAGAAAGAGCTGCTGCGTGTGCCCTTTTTCGGCTGGGGCCTCGCCATGCTGTCGCCGATCGCGATTGACCGCAGCGCGCGCCGCGAAGCGCTGCAGCAGCTGGTCGAACAGGGTCGCGAACGGCTCGACGCCGGTTTCTGCATCGTGATTTTCCCCGAAGGCACCAGGGTGCCACCGGGCCAGCGCGGCAAATACCGCCCGGGCGGCGCCAGGCTGGCGGTGCAAACCGAAACCACGGTGATTCCGGTGGCGCACAACGCTGGCAGGTGCTGGGCGCGCAACGCCTTCATCAAGCGGCCGGGGCTGGTGACCATCAGCGTCGGCGCACCAATTGATCCCCGCGGCCTGAGCGCCGAGCAGCTCGCACAGCGCGTCGAAGACTGGATCGAGGGCGAGATGCCCCTGCTGGACTCGCGTTGAACGCCGCCACCGCGCAGATCGAGCTGCAGGGCCGGCAGGTCGGCTTCGAAGTACGCCGCAGCCGGCGCCGGCGCTCCATCGGCCTGCTCATCGACGAGCGCGGCCTGCGTGTGGCCGCACCGCCATCAGCCAGCACACTGGCCATCGAAACCCTGCTGCAGGAACACGCCGCCTGGGTGCTGCGCAAGCTGGACGAATGGCAATCACGGCAACACCCCACGCTGACCGGCAAGGCCGGCGAGCAAATCGCCTGCTGCGGGGTGTGGCTGACACTGGTCAGCGATGATTCTGCGGACAGGCCGCAACGTATTGGCGACCGCCTGCTGGTTGGCCCCTCCGCGCTGAAAGCGGAAGCGGTGCGGCGCCGCGTCACCGTCTGGCTGAAAGCCGAAGCCACTGCACTGTTCAGCCAGCGCTGTGCGGTGTTCAGCACCCGTCTGGGCCTGCCGGCACCGCAGGTCAGGCTGTCCAGCGCACGCACCCGCTGGGGCAGTTGCAGCAGCAATGGCCGCATCAACATGAACTGGCGCCTGATCCAGGCACCGCTGGAGTGGATCGATTACGTGGCCGCGCACGAAGTCGCGCACCTGCGGCAGATGAACCACTCGCCGGCCTTCTGGCGGGTGGTCGATGAACTGATCGGCGATCACCGTCCCCTGCGCGCCGCGCTGCGCCGCGACGCCGGCCGTTTTCTGCGGCTCTAGGCGCCGCAACCCCTGTGCTAAACTTTTTTCATTCTTTTGACTGAGCCTGTCGTGTCTTTTCCGAAGCTGACCACCATTCTGCTGCTGACCCTGCTGGCCGCCGGCTGCGGCCACAAGGGCCCGCTGTACCTGCCCGGCGACAAACCCGCCGCCAAACCGGCAGCCACACCATGAGCCATTTCCAGTACCGCGACGGCGTGCTGCACGCCGAAGGGGTACCGCTGGCTCGTATCGCCGAGCAGTACGGCACCCCCTGTTATGTCTATTCCCGCGCCGCGCTGACCACGGCCTGGCGCAGCTTCGACGCCGCCTTTGTCGCACGCGACCATCTGGTCTGTTACGCGGTCAAGGCCAATCCGAACATCGGTGTGCTTGATGTTTTCGCCCGGCTGGGCAGCGGTTTTGACATTGTTTCCGGCGGCGAACTTGCGCGCGTGCTGGCAGCCGGCGGCGATCCGCGCAAGGTGGTGTTCTCCGGCGTCGGCAAGACCGCGGCCGAAATGCGCGCCGCGCTGGAAGCCGGCATTCTCTGCTTCAACGTCGAATCCGCAGGTGAATTGGAATTGCTCGACCGGGTGGCCGGCGAAATGGGGCGAATCGCGCCGGTCAGCCTGCGCGTCAATCCCGATGTCGATGCCAAAACCCACCCCTACATCGCCACCGGCCTCAAGGAAAACAAGTTCGGCGTCGCCTACGACGACGCGCTGGCGGTCTACCGCCGCGCCCGCGAACTGCGCAATCTGCGCATCGAGGGTGTGGATTGCCACATCGGCTCCCAACTCACTGAAATCACGCCCTTTGTCGCGGCACTGGAGCGGGTGCTGGCACTGGTCGATGCGCTGGAGCGCGACGGCATCGCCATACACCACCTCGACCTGGGTGGCGGACTGGGCATCCGCTACCGCGATGAAACCCCGCCGGCGATCGCAGACTATGCCGCGGCGCTGATCGCCGCGCTCGGCAAACGGCCGCAGAAACTACTGTTCGAACCGGGGCGCCTGCTCACCGGCAACGCCGGCGTGCTGCTTTCGGAAATTCTCTACCTGAAACATGGTGACGAACGCAATTTCGCCATCGTCGATGCCGCGATGAACGACCTGATGCGCCCCTCGCTGTACGACGCCTGGCATGAAATATTGCCGCTGCGCAGCGGCGGCACGGCGTCCCGCGAATACGACATAGTCGGGCCGGTCTGCGAAAGCGGTGACTTCCTTGCCCGGGGCCGCCCGCTTGCGGCAAAGGCCGGTGATCTGATCGCGATTGCATCCGCCGGTGCTTACGGCATGAGCATGGCCTCGAACTACAACACCAGGCCACGCGCCGCCGAGGTCATGGTCGACGGCGATCGCGTTCATCCGATCCGCGATCGTGAATCCGTCGCGCAACTGCTCGCCAACGAACGCCGTTTGCCGGATTGATCACGCCTGATTCCGCGTTCAGGTACGTTTTTGCATTGCGATGCGATGTGGCGCTGAACCCACACCGGAATCCGTACATGCAAATAAACTTGACAAAGGTATTGCATTTTTTTTTCGGCCTAGCATAGAATTGGCCACCGCACACGGTCTTCACCAAAATTTTTTGGCGAACACGGCGCAGAAATGCAAAATGTTCTCGAGGGTCGTGCGATGGTAGTGCGGAACAAAAGCCGCACTCAAACGATGCCTAAGTTAACTTTCAAGGAGACGATCATGGCAGCGAAGAAAAAAGCGAAAGCTAAAAAGAAAGTAGCCAAGAAGAAGGCAGCCAAGAAGAAGTAAGGTAGCAAGTGCGAAGGCCGGGGAAACCCGGCCTTCGCATTTTCAGCAACCCGATCTGCAGGCCGCAGATCAGCAACGGCAGCAGCATCAGTGCCGGAGCACAGCCCGCATCAAAACAGCACTGGCAACATCAGCTGCATTGTTTTTATTGCAATCCAGGCCATCTCCCGGCCACCGGATCAGTAAAAATATTCAATAAAATCAATTGCTTATATATGTATTCGCGAAGGCTTCGCAAATACAGCGGCGCCCACTGCCGCGCTGATCAGCGATCGAGCTGTCGATACACCGCATCGGCAACGCGTAACAACTCTTCGCGTTCCACTTCGCCCGACAGCGCATAACCCATACGACCATCGAGCCAGTAGAACACGCTGATACCCTGCTCCTGTGCGAAGCGGAATGATGTCGGTGCGTGGGTATCTGCAGCAACGCGCACATACAAGGTGAGTCGTTGCGCCCTGGCATCCTGGTACATGAACTGCGCCGCAGGACCACGCTCGCTGGCGAGCAGGCGGCCGCCAACCAGCGCATAACCCTGGCTCGACAGATGCGGCACCTTGAGGCTGGTACCGAGACGCTTGGACAACCAGTTGACCAGATGCTGCTCCTGATCTGCGCCGACTTCGACGGGATGGCGTTTTTCGGGGCTGTAGACGGCATGTGCCACCGCAGCAATTCGCGCGAACTGCACGGTCTGCGCGCGCTCTGCCGCCATTTCGCGATGCAGAAACCAGCCTGCCGTACCACTGGCGAGCATCAGCATCGCCGCCACCGCATGCCGGTACCAGCGCCACCCGGTCTTTGCCGCAGGCTGCAGCCGCGACGGCAGCGGAGCAACCAGCAAATCATCAAAAGCCTCGCGCAGCTGGCGGTTCTGTTCGCGGTACGCCGCAACACGGGCCGCATCCGCGGCATTCTGCGTCAGATAGTGCTCAACCTCGGCGGCACGCGCCGCGGTCAGCTGACCGTCTACATGGGCCTGCAACTCGGCCTCGGTGACTGGCGCACTCATCGCATCACCTTCATCTCATCACCTTCATTTGACCACCTTCAGCGGCTGCACCGGCGGCTCGCCCTGCATCAGGCGGCGCAGCCGCTCGCGGCCCCGCGACAGCCGCGACATCACGGTGCCGATCGGCACCTCCAGCACCCGCGCCGCCTCGTCGTAACTGAGCTGCTCCATGCCGACGAGCAGCACCACGCTGCGCTGTTCGTCGGGCAGCGCCTGCAGCGCGGCGTCGAGGTCGCGGATTTCCAGCCGGTCGCCGGCCTGTGCCGCACCGGCACGGGACTGGATCAGCATCTCGTCCAGCGGTACCGTGCGGCTCGCCGCAACGCCCCGGACCTGATTGATGAATACGTTATGCATTACGGTAAACAGCCACGCCCGCAGATCGCTGCCCTCGCGCCACAGGGCCTGCTTCAGCAACGCACGCTCCAGCGTATCCTGGACCAGGTCATCGGCTGCCGCGGCATCCCCGGTCAGGGCCCGGGCATAACGCCGCAGCCGCGGGATGTACTGCAGCGCCTGGACCGCCAGCGGAGCGGCGGAGGGATCCACGGTCTGCTTCACGGGTGGACTGTCTTCTGAACGCAATGCGGCACGGCTTTATTCCTCTGCGCAGTACGCGGGCGGCCCATTCTACGCGGCAGCCTCAACCCCGGGACTCACACCAGGAAAATGGTGGCCAGCCCGAGAAAAATGAAAAATCCGCCGCTGTCAGTGATCGCGGTGATCATCACGCTGGAACCGATCGCCGGATCGCGGCCGAAACGCTGCATGGCCAGGGGTATCACCACCCCCATCACCGCTGCCAGCAGCAAATTCAGTGCCATCGCACCGGTCATCACCAGACCGAGCTGCCAGCTGTGGTAGATCAGGAAGGCAAACAGGCCGACGATGCTGCCCCAGAGCAGCCCGTTCAGCGCGGACACGCTGATTTCCTTGATGAACAGGGTCTGCGCGTTGTCGCGGGTGATCTGACCCAGCGCCAGGGCACGTACGATCATCGTCGTCGTCTGGTTGCCGGAATTGCCGCCGATGCCAGCTATGATCGGCATCAGTGCCGCCAGCGCGACCAGTTGGGCAATCGAGTGCTCGAACACACCGATCACCCTTGAGGCAATGAAGGCGGTGACCAGGTTCACCGCCAGCCAGGCCCAGCGGTTGCGCACGCTTTTCCAGACCGATGCAAAAAGATCTTCGTCCTCGGCCAGGCCGCCGGCGGCCAGGGTCTCGGTATCCTTGGCTTCGCGGATATAGTCCACCACCGCATTGACCGTCATCCGCCCGACCAGAAAACCTTCACCATCAACCACCGGCGCCGACACCAGGTCATAACGCTCGAAGGCGCCGGCCGCCTCGTGCGCATCCTGTTCCGGACTGAAACGGGTGAACTCGCGGGTCATCACCGCGCCGACCAGCGTTTCGGGGTCGCTGACCAGCAAACGGTTCACCGGCAGCAGGCCCTGCAACCGCTCTTCGCGATCCACCACGAACAACTGGTCGGTATGGTCAGGCAATTGATCAAGCCGGCGCAGGTAACGCAGCACCACTTCCAGCGTGACGTCCTCGCGGATTTCGATCATCTCGAAATCCATCAGCGCGCCGACCGCGTCCTCGGCATAGGACATCGCCGAACGCAGTTGTTCGCGCTCTTCGGTGGACAGCGCCTTGAAAACGTCCTGGATCACCTCCTCGGGCAGGTCGGGCGCGAGGTCGGCGATCTCGTCGGCGTCGAGCTGGCCGGTGGCAGCCACCAGCTCGTCCTCGTCCATGTGCGCGATCAGCGTCTCACGCACCGCATCGGCGACCTCGAGCAGGATCTCGCCGTCGCGGTCGGCCTTGACCAGATCCCATACCACCAGCCGCTGCTCCAGCGGCAGGGCTTCGAGGACATAGGCGATGTCGGCCGGATGCAGGCGGTCGAGCAGTTGCTGCAACGCCCCCAAGTGCTGGAGATGCACCAGCGTCTCGACCAGTTCGTGACGCGGGCTTTTCTGGCGGTGGACCAGGTTCTCCACCAGTTCATGGCGATGCAGCAGCTCGATCACCTGATCGAGCTGCGTTTCTACTCCGGGACGGGTTTCCTTGCGGTCAGCCACCAATGATTCCCGCGATGAATTGAAGGATGGATTCTGCGGCCACATTCTAGGTAGACCACGGCGCGGTGTCCAAGCATTCGTGGCTACAGCGCAGACAGGCCACAGGAGAAAAGATATCTGTCGCCTGCGCACTCACCGCGTCCCGTTCCCGATTTCTCCGCATCCCCCAGCACGGTATCGTCAGCCGCGGCTACTCCAAGTGCGCGCGCTGTGCGCAAGCACTCAAAAAAACAGGCGCCCGAAGGCGCCTGTTTAAAAACCGCTTAGGAAGCAGCGGTCGGAAGCTGTTTAGAAAGTGTGCCTGATACCCATCGTGACCGAACTCTGGTCTTGACCGGGGTTACGGTTAGCCAGCGACTGCAAAACGTGACGCGAATTGGCCTCGTTATTCAGTTTGGCATAACCCACATTCACCTCCGTGCGCTTGGAAAGGGCATGTGCGTATTGTATTGCCATCAGGTTGGATCCGGTGCCACCCGCACCCGCGTTACCGCGATAGCTTCCCAAGTTGCCGACAAAGTTGCCGGAGGTGTCATCGGCCACGGTGTAGCCCAGACGCAAGGAATGCGGTCCGGCAATTCTCCAATCGCCGTATACGCCATAGCCCTTGTTGATGAGCTTGGTGGTGCTGGTTGTCTCGTACTCGGTTCTCACATAGATCGCGCCCAGCTTGAAGTTGCCAAAAGTGTAAGCGCCGTTGATCTCCCACGCATCGTCGGTGCCGCCGGAATACTGGCCAGCACCCGCGCCTAATGCGAGCGCAGCGGGGTTATAGTTCTTATGTTGCTCGTAGCCTGCGCCGAGGGCAAGCGGGCCGGACCGATAGATCGTGCCCAACGACCACAGACGCGGTTTGCCGGTCGCCGCCGGAGTTACTGTGGCGGTCGATTCGTCAGTGCCCGACATTGAGGCCATCACAGTGAATCCGCCAAAAGAAGGGCTGTCGTAGTTAATGGTATTGGCCTGACGGCGCGAAAAAGAGAGTCTGTTGCCATTACCCGCAGCATCACCACCGTTGATGGTATTACCGGCAATGCCGTTGAACAACTGCGAACTGATACCAAAGGCGCCTACGGTCGAGAACGGACGGAAGTAGCTGCCGTGGGCCCGCTTGAACGCGGTATCCCAACCACCAACAAAGAGGTTACCGAAGCTGCCTTTGAGCCCAAAGCCGGAATTACGCTCGCACAAGCCCTGCGGATCGCCAGTCGCGCCGCCCTCGCTGCCAATGTCGAATGCGCTTTCGCATTGAAACCATGCGCTTAAGCCGCCGCCCAGCTTTTCCTCACCCCTGAAGCCGATAAAACTGTCGTATCGGGAAAAGCCGTCGACATTCAAGCGATTGGCACCTTGGTCCAGAAAATTGTAGTCGAAGCGGACGGTGCCGTAAATCTGCACGGTGGACTGTGCGCCCGCCAATGCCGGGGCAAGCAGCGCGCCCGCGACAGCCAAAGCCATCAAATTCTTTTTCATCGTCTTGTTCTCCATGAAGATTTTGATATGTGTATTTTTATTTATAACTTTCACCCTCGTTAGTGACGGGCAGATAGAATCTTCTCAACTCCCGCCTCGTATTCACAACAAAATTAGAGACTAATTGCCATTTCCGGAGATAAATTGTTGCTTAAACGCAACACCGCTTTGAGGGCGGACTTAACCACTAATATTATATTAAAATCAACGGCCTAGGATCGCATCTATCTTTAGTTTCCTACGGCTAATCCACTCAAAGCGCATAAGTTAAGTGCAAAATCAACTCTTTCTGCGCGCCCTCAGCGCCCACAAAACCGGCCAGGCCGAGCTGACTGAAGTACTTGTTCAACAAATACTCGCGCTGAACCCCCGGCACCCGGAAGCCCTGCATCTGCTCGGTATGCTCAAATTACAGCGCGGGAATCCGGCAGCCGCACTTGACCCGCTCAGCAAGGCCAGCGAAATCCAGCCCCGCAACTGGGTTTTTCTTGCCGATTTGGCGCAGGCATTGTTCGCACTGCAGCAATTTGCCCAAGCCAACGCCGCGTTCCGCGCCGCCGCCAAGCTGAATCGTGATAACCCGGAATTGCAAATCAACGCGGCAAACTGTCTGGCGCTGCAAGGAAAACCTGCGGAAGCCGAATATGCTTTGCGCAAAACCGCACGGCGCTTTCCGGCCACGGCCAGCGTCTGGTTTAACCTCGCCAATACCGTGTACGACCAAGGCCGGTTCGAAGAAGCCATGCCGCTGTACCAGCGCAGCGCCCGGCTTGCGCCCGAATGGTGCGAACCTTGCAACCATCTGGGGCGGGCTTTTCATGCCGCGGAAAAATTTGACGAAGCCGCCCAGGCTTACCGCCAATGCTTGGCATTGGCGCCCGCCCACCTCCCGGCGATGTGCAATCTGGCTTCTGTACTCATGGATGGCGGCAGCTTCACCGATGCAGAAATGGTCTGCCTCGATATCCTGAAACAAGCCCCTGATTTCGCGGAAGCGCACCTGATGCTCGGCAGTGCCCGCGGGTTTCAAGGCCGGGAGACCGAAGCGCTCGACAGCTACGCGGAAGCAGCCCGGCTGGACGCCCGCAATCCACGCGCTGTGGCAGCCCTGGGGATGGCTTTGTATCAGGCCGGGCGCTCCGACGAAGCCGGCACGCAATTCGGCATCGCGCTCAAACTGGCGCCCGATTTTCCTGGCATTCGGGAGTTTCTTGCCTATACGCATCTGGCTCACGGCGCGTTCAAAGCCGGATGGCGTGAATACGCCCAGCGCCCGGCACGGGCAAAATTTCTTGCCGAAAACACCGGTGTGGCGCTGGCAGACCATCTGCCGGAAAACCTGCGCGGCAAGCGCGTGCTGGTCCTGCGCGAGCAGGGGCTGGGAGACGAGCTTTTCTTTTTGCGCTTCGCCGTGGAACTCAAAATGCGCGGCGCTCACATCGCCTATCGCAGCCATGCCAAGCTCTACGACATGCTCGCGCGCGTCCCGGCGCTAGACCAAGTGCTGGTTGAGGGGGAACCCCTTCCTCCCGCCGATTTCACGCTCCTGATCGGAGATTTGCCGTCGGCACTGGACATGCGCCCGGGCCTTCCGCCGCCACTGGCACTCGCGCCACTACCCCATCTAATCGACACGCTGCAACAACGGCTGGCAGCATTGGGATCGCCCCCCTATCTGGGGTTGACTTGGCGCGGCGGCATCGCGCCAGAAGCGCAGCGCGGGGCCCATTGGGCGCTATTCAAGCAGATTCCCTTGCAACAACTGGGTGACAAGCTGCAGAGCATCGAAGGCACGTTCCTCGCGCTGCAACGCAATCCAATGCCGGGGGAAATCGAAGGACTCGGCACACGCTTGGGGAAACCCGTGCATGATCTTACTGCTCTTAACGAGGATCTTGAAACAATGCTCGCGCTGCTGGCGCTGATCGACGAGTACATAGGGGTCAGCAATACCAATGTACATTTGCGCGCTGGCGTCGGTGGAACAACGCGGGTGCTCGTGCCCTCCCCCCCCGAATGGCGCTGGGGAGCGGCGGGGGAGGAATCGCCGTGGTTTCCGGGATTTCGCATTTATCGTCAGACGCCCGATGGCAATTGGGATGGCGCCTTGAAAAGGCTCTGCGATGATCTGCTTGAGTCAACGAAAAAGGGCGCTGCCAGTTAGGGCCTGTTAACCATCATTTCATGATTGCAACGGCGAAACGAGACATGGGCTCGCGCGCAGGCCGATACAATACAAAAATCCAAGGCTTCGAAAGATTCCGAATGATCTACATTTACATAGGCTACGATGGCCGTGAATCCGTAGCCTGCAGCGTGCTGACCCACAGCATCCATGCCCGGGCCTCATGCCCGGTATCGGTAACGCCCGTCATGCTCTCGCAACTGCAGGATATTTTTCAGCGCGACCGGCATGCGCTGCAATCCACGGATTTTTCGTTCTCGCGTTTCCTGACACCGTATCTTGCGGATTACACCGGCTGGTCGCTGTTCATGGATTGCGACATGCTGATGCTCGACGATGTCGAAAAACTCTGGGCGCTGCGCGACGAGCGTTACGCGGTAATGGTGGTCAAACACCAGCACGTACCGAAAGAAGATCGCAAGTTTCTTAACGAACCTCAGACCAAATACGAAAAGAAAAACTGGTCGAGCGTGATGCTGTTCAACAATGCGCGCTGCCGCATGCTGACGCCGGACTATGTGAACACGGCTTCAGGACTTGAATTGCATCAGTTCAAATGGCTGGACCACGACGATCTGATCGGCGCGTTGCCAGAGCGCTGGAACCATCTCGTCGGCTATGACGCGCCGCGCGCCGATGCCGCACTGGTGCACTACACACTGGGCGGTCCGTATTTCAGCGGATACCGCGACTGCGAATATGCGCAGGAATGGTTTGCCGAGCGCGATGCCATGCTGCACGCGGGTACGACGCCGCTGCGCTGAAACGCGACCGACGGACGGGAATCAGATTCCCGGCGCCAACAGGGCGGCTGAAGCATAGGATTGCGACATCACTTCTGATGCACTTGATACCCCTTTAAACAGGCGCCAAGGCGCCCGTTTTTCTTGCAGAAACACCCTTCCCAGTCCTTCAGAAATCCTTCAGCTTGGGTATCGATAATGATTTCGTGGCCTCGATGAACGATGCCTCTGTTAATCAAACCCTGAAAGGAATGACACCATGAAAACCACTTCTCTGAAAATGCTTATCGCAGTTGCGCTGGGCATCAGCGCCGTTTCCGCAGTAAATGCCGCGCCGGCGGACTTCAAGACCCCCTTGACCATCGCCCATCACCAGGGCGGGACGGATCCGTTTCCGCCTTCCACGGATGCGAT
>JAIENU010000007.1 GCA_019751125.1 Burkholderiales bacterium
CGCCGCGCAAAATCCTGCTGGCGCTCGCGCAGCGCCGCCACCTCAGGCAATGCCGCACGCAGGCGCTGCGCCTGTTCACGCAACTGCCAGCCGCGTTCTTCCGCGCCGCGCGTCCAGGCGCCACCGAGCCGTGTCGCGAGGTGCTGCAGATTGCCCATGCGGTTGCGGATCTGCTCGCCGGGATGCACCAGCCGTCGCCCCAGAAAATCGATGCGCTGCATGCGATCCTCGATTTGGCGCTGCAACACGCGCACCAGCTGCTGGCCGAGCAGCGCGGTGTCGCGGCGCAGTTTCACGCCATCGGGACTGACCAGCTCGGCGGCTGCGGTCGGCGTGGGTGCGCGCAGGTCGGCGGCAAAATCTGCGATGGTGAAATCGGTTTCGTGGCCGACACCGCTGACCACCGGCAGCGGGCAGGCACGGATCGCCCGCGCCACCGCCTCGTCGTTGAACGCCCACAGGTCTTCGATGCTGCCGCCGCCGCGGCAGACAATCAGCACCTCGCACTCGGCACGTTCGCCGGCAAGCTGTATCGCCTCGGCGATCTTCGCACCGGCGCCCTCGCCCTGCACTGGTGTCGGATAGATGATCACGCGGATGCCCGGCATGCGCCGGCCAAGCGCGGTGATCACGTCGCGCAGCGCCGCCGCCTGCGGCGAAGTCACCACGCCGACGCTGCGCGGGAACGCCGGCAGCTCACGCTTCAGCGCCGGATCGAACAGCCCCTCGGCCTCGAGCTTCGCCTTCAGCTTCTCGAAAGCCGCATACAGCGCACCAAGCCCGGCGCGGCGCATCGCATCCACCACCAGCTGGAATTTGCCGCGCGCCTCGTACACCGTCGCGGTGGCACGCACCTCGACCTGCAGGCCGTTGCCGGGCTGCCAGTCCAGGTACTGCGCCTTGTGGCGGAACATCACCGCATCAACCTGGGCCTCGCTGTCCTTCAGCGTGAAATAGCAGTGGCCGCTGTCGTAGCGCTTGAAATTGGAAATCTCGCCGGCCACCCAGGTCAGCGGGACGCTGCGCTCCACCGCGCTGCGCGCAAGGCGGTTCAGCTCCGCGACGGAGATCACCGTCTGCGCAGTCGCCTGCTGCTGGGCGCGTTCAAAGAGATCGGTCATCCGCGGATTCTACGTCGTCAATACATCCATCAGTTCGCCGCGCGGCGCACCTCGCCGCCATTGATCAGGAACACCTCGCCGCTGATCCAGCGCGCATGCGGCCCGCAGAGGTAGCGCACCAGCTCGGCGACTTCCTGCGGCGTGCCAGGGCGTTTGATCGGGATCGTCGAGAGCCTCTTTTCCCAGCGCCCCTCCTCGCGCAGCATGTCGATGCGCGCGGTATCCAGAAAACCCGGCGCCACGACATTGGCGGTGATGCCTGCCGGGCCCAGTTCATCGGCGAGCGACGAGGTCAGGGCATGCACACCGGCTTTTGAAGCCGCATAGGCCGCGAAGTTGACCGGCGCCTTCAGCGCCGCGCCGGAGGAAATGCTGACGATGCTGCCACCCCGGCCCTGCTTCAGCATCTGCGCCGCCGCGTATTTGGCGCAGTACATCGTGCCATTGAGGTTGACCTCGACGATGCGTGCCCACAAGGCGTCATCGAGCGCCTGCACCGGCACCCGGTCACGGGTGCGCGGATAGGCGGCGTTGTTGACCAGGATGTCGATGCGGCCGAGTTCGGCGACCGCCTCATCCACCATGCGCTGCACTGCGGCGGCATCGCTGACATCGACAACCACGCCATGCGCACGGCGGCCCAGCGCACGGATCTCATCGACCACGCTGGCGAGTCCCAGCCAGCCCTCCTGCCGCTCATCCTCGGTCAGGCTGCCCTTGGCGCTGGCGCCGGTGGCAACCACATCGGCACCGGCATGCGCCAGGCACAGTGCGATCGCCCGGCCCAGCCCGCGTTTGCGTGTGGCGCCGGTGACAATCGCCACCTTGCCGGACAGTTCATTGCTGCTCATTACAGCCCCCCTTCTTCCCGTCTTTTTGCTTTATGCACCCGCAGCCTGCGCTGCACGCTGGTCTAGCTCGGACCAGCGCGTGAATTTTTCATCGAGCAGGCGTTCGATTTCAGCCAGCCGCTCGCGATCCGTCCTGAGCTGCGCCGGGGCCTGCCGGTGGTAATCCGCACCCGACATACGCGCCGTCAGTTCGGCCTGCTCTTTTTCCAATGCCTCGAGTTCATCGGGCAACTGTTCCAGCTCGCGTTGCTCCTTGTAACCCAGCTTGTTGCGCGCTGCAGGCCGCTGCGCTTTTTCAGCGGGAGCGGCTTTCGCCGTTGCAGTTTTCTCCGGCATTGGCGCCTGCGGCCGCTGCGCCAGCCAGTCACTGTAGCCGCCGACATATTCTTTCCAATACCCCTCACCCTCGGCCGCCAGGGTCTGGGTCACCACGTTGTCGAGAAAGGCACGGTCGTGGCTGACCAGCAGCAGCGTACCCGCATAGGACTGCAGGGTGTCCTCGAGCAATTCCAGTGATTCGATGTCCAGGTCATTCGTCGGCTCGTCGAGCACCAGCAGGTTGGCCGGCTGCGCGAACAGCCGCGCCAGCAGCAGGCGGTTGCGCTCGCCGCCGGAAAGCATCGCGACCTTGGCCTGCGCGCGCTGCGGCGGAAACAGGAAATCGCCGAGATAACTCATCACATGTTTGCGGCCGTCTGCCGTATCGACCCATTCCGAGCCGGGGCTGATGGTGTCGGCCAGCGTGCGTTCGGGATCCAGCTGCGCGCGCAGCTGGTCGAAATAAGCCACCCGCAGGTTGGTGCCCAGACGCAGCGTGCCGGCATCGGGCGGCAGCTCGCCGAGGATCAGCTTGATCAGCGTGGTCTTGCCGGCGCCATTGGCGCCGATCAGGCCGATGCGGTCGCCGCGCATCACCCGCAGGTCGAGGCCGCGCACCACCGTGCGATCCCCAAAGGACTTGGTGACGCCCTCAAGCTCGGCCACCAGCTTGCCGGAACGCTCTCCGGCGGACAGCGTCAGCTTCACGCTGCCCATGCGTTCGCGTCGCGCCGCACGTTCAAGCCGCAGCGCCTCAAGCCGCAGCACGCGGCCCTCGTTGCGCGTGCGCCGCGCTTCAACACCCTTGCGGATCCACACCTCCTCCTGCGCCCAGAACTTGTCGAAACGGCGGTTGGCCTTTTCTTCAGCGGCCAGTTCGTCGGCCTTGCGTGTTTCGTAGGCGGCAAAATTGCCGGGATAGGAGCGCAGCAGCCCGCGGTCGAGCTCGACGATGCGCGTGGCGACACGGTCGAGGAAGGCGCGGTCATGGGTGATCACGATCAATGACCGCGGCCCGCCCCCGTTGCCCCCCTTCAGCAGCCAGTCTTCAAGCAGCGTGATGCCGGCGATGTCGAGGTGGTTGGTCGGTTCATCGAGCAGCAGCAGGCCGGGCTGCAGCGCAAAGGCCAGCGCCAGCGCCGCACGCTTGCGTTCACCACCGGAGCAGCCCGCGGGCGAACGCCCGCCATCGAGCCCGAAACGCTGCAGGCATTCGGCGAGGCGCGCGTCGATGCGCCAGCGCTCGCGTTCATCGCTGATGTCAGCCAGACCGCCGCGCAGCGTCAGGCTGTCGTGCAGGGATTCCGCCGCCGGCAGCTCGGGCTCCTGCTCGACCAGTACGGTGCGCAGGCCGTCGGCACGGCGGATTTCGCCATCATCGAGTACGCCGCGGCCGGCAATCAGTTGCAGCAGCGAGGATTTGCCGCTGCCGTTGCGGCCGATCAGGCCGACACGCTCGTCCGCCTGCAGCGTCAGCCGGGCGCCGTCGAGCAGCGGATGCAGACCGTAGGCGAGTTCTGCTTTGTCAATTGCCAGTAAAACCATCGCGCGCAGTATATCCGCTCCGGGGTTTCTTATAAATCATTGTTTTTATTGATTTATTTATTAATGTCAAAATTTGTGCAACCCGCAAAAATCATGGCCGGCAATACACTTGGCGCAGTTGTGCGCAGACTGCACACAGGCTTATCCACAGCTTTTGTGGACAACCGGAAATTGTCTTGCCGTTCAAGGGCTTCGCGCCGGCGCGCTTGCTGATTCACGGGGCGGCGGCTACAGTTACGCGAATTTTTTCGGCGCCGCGCAATTCACGCGCAAGGCAACACCCACAACACGACTTCAACAACGGAAATCCCAGAGTGCTCTCCATCATTCAAGCCGCCGGCTGGCCGATCTGGCCCCTGCTCCTGTGTTCCGTCATCGCACTGGCCATCATCGGTGAACGCCTCTGGTCGCTGCGCCAGAATGTGGTGCTGCCGAAAAACATGCTCGCCCACGCCGTGCACGCCTACCGCCAGAATGGCGTCACCGCACAACTGCTGTCACAGCTGGCCGCCGCCGCGCCGCTGGGCCAGATTCTCGCCGCGGGACTGCGCCAGGAAAAAAATTCGCCGGCGGTGATGCGCGAAGCCATCGAGGAGGCCGGCCATGTCGTTTCGCTGGAACTCGAGCGTTTCCTGACCAGCCTCGGCACCATTGCCGCGATCTCGCCGCTGCTCGGCCTGTTCGGCACGGTTATCGGCATGATCGAAATCTTCGGCTCGCAGTCGCCGACCGGCACCAATCCGCTGACGCTGGCCCACGGCATTTCGATCGCCCTCTACAACACCGCCTTCGGCCTGGTGGTCGCGGTGCCGAGCATGGTGTTTTACCGCTACTTCCGCGCCAAGGTTGATGCGCTGATGGTGGAAATGCAGATGCAGGCGGTGAAGCTGGTCGAGCTGATCCACGGCGAACGCAACGCCTGAGGCGAACCGGATGAAATTGCGCAGCCGCAGCTTCCGTGAAGAACCCGAGATCAACTTCATCCCCTTGATCGACGTGCTGCTGGTGATACTGATCTTCCTGATGGTCACCACCACCTACTCGCGCTTCGCCGAACTGCAGATCAACCTGCCCAGCGCCGAGGCCGACAAGGCGCCGGAACGCCCGGCGCAGCTTGATGTCGCGGTCGATGCCAAGGGCAACACCAGCATCAACCGCAGCAACGTGCCTTCGGGCAATGCCGCCGCGCTCGCCGAATCGCTGAAACGCGCCGCTGGCGAGATGAAGGATCCGGTGATCGTGATCAACGCCGATGCCAATGCCTCGCACCAGTCCGTGGTGCGCGTGATGGAAGCCGCGCAGATCGCCGGCTACCCGAAAATCACTTTCACCACCCAGGCGAAGAAGTAAGCCGGGCCCGGCCGCCGATGGCGACCTCTTCCCCCCCTCGCCACTGGCAGCAACGCGGTCCCGCAGCCTTCCTGCTGTTGCCGCTGGGCTTGCTCTTTGCGGCAGCAGCCGCATTGCGCCGGATCGCATGGTCGCGCTGGCTGCAACCGCGGCGGCTGCGGGTGCCGGTGATCATCATCGGCAACATCAGCGCCGGCGGCACCGGCAAGACCCCGCTCACGCTGTGGCTCGCGCAGTGGCTGCGCACACAGGGCCACCAGCCCGCGGTGATCAGCCGCGGCTACGGCGCGGCACGGCGCGATCCGCGCCCGGTGCCGCGCGACGGCCTGCCCGCCGACTACGGCGACGAACCCTGCCTGCTTGCGCGCCGCGCCGGCTGCCCGGTGTGGGTTGGTGTCGACCGCGTGGCCACCGCCGAAGCGCTGCTCGCTGCGGAACCCGGCACCACGGTGATTCTCAGCGACGACGGCCTGCAGCACTACCGCCTCGGCCGTGATTTCGAAATCGCCGTGGTCGACGGTGCACGCGGCCTCGGCAACGGCTGGCCGCTCCCCGCGGGACCGCTGCGCGAACCGCCGTCACGGCTCGACAGCGTCGATGCCGTCGTGGTGAATGGCGGCAAGGCGACAGCAATACACCCGCATGCGCTGCCGATGTCGCTGCGCGGCACCACCTTCCGCAATCTTGCAGATTCCACGATCACCGTGGACGCCTCCTATTTCAAGGGCCGCCGCGTCCATGCGATTGCCGGCATCGGCAATCCGGCGCGTTTTTTTGCGCAGCTCGGCGCGATGGGCCTGTCGTGCATGCCGCAAGCCTTCGCCGATCATCATCCCTTCACTGCACGCGACCTGCTGTTCGCCGGCAACGAAGAGATCGTGATGACGGAAAAGGATGCAGTAAAATGCGAACCGTTTTCGACCGCCCGGCACTGGGCACTGGTGGTCGATGCCGAACCCGACCCCCGCCTCGGCGACATGCTACTGGCCAGACTCGAAGGGGAACCCCGCAATGGATGACAAACTGCTCGACATACTGGTCTGCCCGCTGTGCAAGGGCCCGCTGCTGTACCGCAAATCCGCAGCCGAACTGGTGTGCAAACCCTGCCGCCTGGGCTACCCGGTGCAGGACGGCATTCCGGTGATGCTGGAAGAAGACGCGCGCAAACTTCCTCCGGAGGAGGAAGTTTAGGATTGAGTATCGCGGATTGAGGATTGAGTAACCCCAAAAAACCTTCTCACTCCTCACTCCTCAATCCTCAATCCTGCCACCCTCACTCCTCAATCCTGATGAACTTCACCGTCGTCATTCCCGCCCGCTACGCCTCGACCCGGCTGCCGGGAAAACCGCTCGCCGACATCGGCGGCAAGCCGATGGTGGTGCGAGTCGCCGAACGTGCCTCAAAAAGCGGTGCCTCGGATGTGGTGGTCGCCACCGATGACCGGCGCATCCTCGAAGCGGTGACGGCGCACGGCCTCCGCGCGCTGATGACCCGCACCGACCACCCCTCGGGTACCGACCGCCTCGCCGAAGTGGCGAAAAAGCTGCGCCTGCCCGCCCGGCACATCGTGGTCAATGTGCAGGGTGACGAACCACTGATTGCGCCTGCACTGATCCGCCGTGTCGCAGAAAATCTCGCGGCCCACCGCGAAGCCGCGATCTCCACCGCTGCCTGCCGCATCCGCGACGCCGCCGACATCGCCAACCCGAATGTGGTCAAGGTGGTCATCGACCGCAACGGCCTCGCGCTGTACTTCAGCCGCGCTCCGATTCCCTGGGCACGTGATGCCTGGGCCGCCGGCAAGCCTGGCCGCGTGCTGCCGGCCGGACTGCCGGCCCTGCGCCATCTTGGCATCTATGCCTACCGCTGCAGTTTCCTGCACGCCTACAACCGGCTGGCACCGGCTGCGATCGAGCAGTTCGAAGCACTTGAGCAGTTGCGCGCACTGGCCCACGGTTACCGCATCAGTGTCGCGGTGAGCAGCGCGGCGCCGCACCCGGGTGTCGATACCCCGCGCGACCTTGCCAGGGTGCGGCGGCTTTTCAGGGGTCGATAAGCCACTGACTTTATTGATGTTTTGCCCTGACTCGCGGCGACCGCTATACTCGCAGCGTTTTCGGCAGTTGTTGCTCCACCCCGCCCCACAATAACTACTAACCGGCTTACCGGTATTCACTCCGTCATGCGCATACTGCTGCTCGGCCTGCCTGGCGCCGGCAAAGGCACCCAGGCCCAATTCCTGATCGAACGCTACAAGATCCCGCAGATCGCCACCGGCGACATGCTGCGTGAAGCCATCAAGAACGGCACCAAGCTTGGGCTCGAGGCCAAGTCCTATATGGACCGCGGTGCGCTGGTGCCCGATCCGGTGGTGATTGGCCTGGTGCAGGAGCGGATCAAGGCTGCGGATTGCGCCAACGGTTTCATCATGGACGGCTTTCCGCGCACGCTGGCCCAGGCCGAAGCACTGCGTGCCGCCGGCGTTGATCTCAACGTGGTGATCACCATCGACGTGCCCGATGCCGAAATCCTGCGCCGCATGAGTGGCCGCCGCGTACACCCCGCTTCGGGCCGCACCTACCACATCGAATTCAACCCGCCGAAGGTCGCAGGCAAGGATGACGTCACCGGTGAAGCACTGGTGCAGCGTTCCGACGACAACGAAGAGACGGTGAAAAAACGCATCCAGACCTACCACGACCAGACCAAGCCGCTGGTCGGCTACTACCGCGACTGGAAAGCCAGCGGCGATGCCCGCGCGCCGCTGTGCATCCAGATCAACGGCATTGGCGCGGTTGACGCCATTCGCGCGCAGATCACCGCCGCGATCGAGGGCGCCGGCGCGCGCTGAACGCGCGTCACATGGCCGCCGCAAAAAAACTCAACCTGCTCTACGCCCAGTCGGGCGGCGTCACCGCGACGATCAACGCCACCGCCTGGGGCGTGATCGACGCCGCGCGCCGCTCGCGGCGCATCGGCAGGATCTACGCAGCTCGCAACGGCATTCTCGGCGTGCTGCGCGAAGACCTGATCGACCTCTCGCGCGAAACCCCGGCGGCGCTTGCAGCGCTGCGGCATACGCCGGGCGGCGCCTTCGGTTCCTGCCGCTACGATCTGCCGCCGCTTGAACGCGGCCACGCGCACTATGCGCGCATCGCCGAAGTGCTGCGTGCCCACGACATCGGCTGCTTTCTCTACAACGGCGGCAACGGTTCGGCCGAAACCGCGCAGCAGCTGGCGACGATCATGCCGCGCCTCGGCTGGCCGCTGATCTCGCTTGCCGTGCCCAAGACCATCGACAACGACATCGTCGGCAGTGACGTCAGCCCCGGCTTCGCTTCGGCGGCGAAGTTTGCCGCGACCTGCCTGCGCGAAGCCGCCGCCGATCTGGCTTCAATGGCCGACAGCTCGACCAAGGTCTTCGTGATGGAAGTGATGGGCCGTTACACCGGCTGGATTGCCGCCGCCTGCGGCCTCGCGTTGCCGCCGGGCGAAGACGGTCCGCTGCTGCTGCTGGTGCCGGAAATCAGTTTCGACCGCCGGCGTTTTCTCGACGCGGTGGCGGCAAGGGTCGCGCGTCACGGCTGGTGCGTAGTGGCGGTGGCCGAAGGCCTGCGCCTTGCCGACGGCCGGCGCCTGACCGCAGCCGGTGGCGACGGCATTCCGGGCCACGAGCAGCTGGGCGGGGTGGCGCCGCTGCTCGGCGCGATGATCCGCAGCCAGTTGCGGATGAAAGTGCACTGGAGCGTGCTCGACTACGTGCAGCGCGCCGCGCGCCACCTCGCCTCGGCGGTGGATGTCGCCCAGGCCGAAGCCGTCGGCCGCGAAGCCCTGCGTTACGCACTCGCCGGCCGCAGCAATGTGATGCCGGTGATCCGCCGCGACAGCGACCGGCCCTACCGCTGGCACATCGCGCCGGCAAAACTCGACACCCTGATGAATCTGGAGCGGCGGCTGCCGCGGCGCTACCTCAGCCGCGACGGCTGGCGGCTCTCCGCCGCCGGCCGCGCCTATTTCTCGCCGCTGATCCGCGGTGAAGCGCCCCAGCCTTTTGCCGACGGCCTGCCGGTGCATACACGTCTGCGCCTGCATCCGGTGGCACGGCGCCTGAAAACGGCCTGGCGCGAGCCTGCCGCAGGCGCAAAATCGGGCAAAAAACCGCGCTGAATCAAGGGCCAAGCATGACCACGGTGGAGGCCGGAGGCGTCCCCGCTTATAATTCGCCGTCTGCAAAATCACGGCACCCGGTTTTATCCGGGTCCCCGGCCTGCCCCCAGGGTCAGGCTGGAAAAAAATTTATCAATTAAAACAATCGTTTAGGAGCAATCATGACCGAAGGTTTGATCTTTGCGCTGGTCTGCGCAATCGCCGCGCTGATCTATGGCGTGGTGTCGATCCAGTGGATCGTCGCGCAGCCCGATGGCAATGACCGCATGCGGGAAATCGCTGCCGCAATCCAGGCTGGTGCCAAGGCCTATCTGAACCGCCAGTACACCACCATCGGCATCGTCGGCGCCGTGCTGTTTGTGCTGATCTGGATCGCGCTCGGCGGCACCACCGCCGCCGCATTCGCAGTCGGCGCGATCCTCTCGGGCGCCGCCGGCTACATCGGCATGAACGTGTCGGTGCGCGCCAATGTGCGCACTGCCGAAGCCGCACGCAACGGCATCAACCCCGCGCTCGACATCGCCTTCCGCGGCGGCGCGATCACCGGCATGCTGGTGGTCGGCCTCGGCCTGCTCGGCACCGTGCTGTTCTACTGGTACCTGACCGCGACCTCCGGCGCCGACGCCAAGATGAGCGACGTGGTCAAGCCGCTGATCGGCCTCGCCTTCGGTTCCTCGCTGATCTCGATCTTCGCGCGTCTCGGCGGCGGCATCTTCACCAAGGGCGCCGACGTCGGCGCCGACCTGGTGGGTAAAGTTGAAGCCGGCATTCCCGAAGACGACCCGCGCAACCCGGCGGTGATCGCCGACAACGTCGGCGACAACGTCGGCGACTGCGCCGGCATGGCCGCCGACCTGTTCGAAACCTATGCGGTGACCATCATCGCGACCATGGTGCTTGCCGCACTGATGCTGCCCAAGCCCGAAGTCGTGCAGGGCGCGATCATGTATCCGCTGGTGCTCGGCGGTTTCGCCATCATCGCCTCGATCATCGGCGCCTTCTTCGTCAAGACCTCCGACGGCAAGAACATCATGGGCGCGCTGTACCGCGGCCTGATCGTCGCCGGCGTGCTGGCGCTGATCGCCTTCTACCCGATCACCTCCTGGATGCTCGGCAACATCGCCGAACACTATCCGAACCTGACGGTAATGAAGCTCTACGGCAGCGCCGTCGTCGGCCTGGTGCTGACCGCCTTCCTGGTGTGGATCACCGAGTATTACACCGGCACCCAGTATGCGCCGGTGAGACACGTTGCCGCAGCTTCGACCACCGGCCACGGCACCAACATCATCGCCGGCC
Source organism: Burkholderiales bacterium (assembly GCA_019751125.1). Lineage (GTDB taxonomy): Bacteria > Pseudomonadota > Gammaproteobacteria > Burkholderiales > SG8-41. The sequence continues at coordinate 10,653 of JAIENU010000007.1, forward strand.
TCGGCGTGTCGATGCGCTCCACCGCATGGCCGGTGCTCGCCGTTTGCGTGGCGATCTATGTCGCCTACACGCTGGGCGGTCTCTACGGCATCGCCATCGCCGCGACCTCGATGCTGTCGATGGCCGGCATCATCGTGGCACTCGACGCCTACGGCCCGATCACCGACAACGCCGGCGGCATCGCCGAGATGTCGGAAATGCCGAAGTCGGTGCGCGACGTGACCGATCCGCTGGACGCCGTGGGCAACACCACCAAGGCGGTGACCAAGGGTTACGCCATCGGCTCCGCCGGTCTCGCCGCGCTGGTGCTGTTCGCCGACTACACCCACAAGATCGAGGAAACCGGTCGCGTCATCACCTTTGACCTGTCGAATCCGGCAGTCATCATCGGTCTCTTCGCCGGCGGCCTGATCCCCTACCTGTTCGGCGCGATGGCGATGGAAGCCGTCGGCCGCGCTGCGGGCTCGGTGGTGGTTGAAGTGCGCCGCCAGTTCAAGGAAATCAGCGGCATCATGGAAGGCACCGCCAAGCCCGATTATTCGCGCGCTGTGGACATGCTGACCCGTGCGGCGATCAAGGAAATGATCGCCCCCTCGCTGCTGCCGGTGCTGGCACCGGTTGCGGTGGCGCTGATTGTCGGCACGCTGATGGGCAAGGATGCCGGCGTGCAGGCCCTCGGCGGCATGCTGATGGGCACCATCGTCACCGGACTTTTCGTCGCCATCTCCATGTGCACCGGCGGCGGCGCCTGGGACAACGCCAAGAAGTACATCGAGGACGGCAACCATGGCGGCAAGGGTTCCGAAGCCCACAAGGCTGCGGTGACCGGCGATACCGTGGGCGACCCCTACAAGGACACCGCCGGCCCGGCCGTCAACCCGCTGATCAAGATCATCAACATCGTCGCACTGCTGATCGTGCCGCTGCTGTAACCGGTTGATCCTTCAGCAAAAAAACGGCCGGGTCTCCCCGGCCGTTTTTGTTTGCGCAGAACCGCTCCGTATCGAGCCTTAATACCGCGCGTCAGTCGAAGTGTCGTTGCCGGTCAGTGCGCGCAGCGTCTGCGAGGCAAACTCGCGGTGCTGCAGAACGAACACCACCCAGGCCGTGGCAATCAGCATCAGAAACGGATGGAGAAACCAGGTCATCGCCGCCAGCGCGAAGTAATAGGAGCGCAGGCCGTTGTTGAAGTTGGTGCCGGCATA
>JAIENU010000261.1 GCA_019751125.1 Burkholderiales bacterium
ATGGACGAGGTGACGCAGCAGAACGCGGCACTGGTCGAGGAGGCTGCGGCAGCAGCGGAATCGATGCAGGAGCAGGCAGGAAATCTCGTGCAGACGGTGGCGCAGTTCAGGCTGGTGCCGGGCGAGAGCGGGCCTGGAAATGCCGGGCGGCGTTCCCCGCCGCGCGCCCAGAACGTGACACGCCTGCCGGAGAAAACCAGGGCCGAACAGCAGCCCGTCAGGCCGTCGCGCAAGAAAGCGGCAGTTGCCGGCGGTGAATGGGAAGAATTTTAAGTAAAAACAGTTGCTTGCAGGAAATCGCCTGCATCCAGCCGCAGAAACACCGCCATGCGGTCTGCCTGCGCATCACCAATATCGAACCAGGAGAACTTGTATGTGGAAATCAACAGCAGTGGTGACATCAGCCGCAATCCTTTTGACCCTGTCCAGCGCCTTCGCGCAGGAATCCCGCGCCACGCGGACCGACGCCGAGCGAATGGTCAGGAAAGGCGTTGAATTCCTGAAGAAAAATGGCAAGGAAAAAGCAATGAAGGAAATCACGGCGCCGAGCAGGACTTTTGTCGATCGTGACCTGTACCTTGTGATTTACGACACCAGCGGCAATTGTGTTGCGCATGGCCAGAACAGCCGTCAGGCGGGCATGAGTCTGATCGATGCCAAGGACGCGGACGGCAAGCTGTTCGTCAAGGAGCGTGTGGACCTGGCGAAGTTGCAGGGCAAATTCTGGCAGGACTACAAATTTACCGACCCGCTGTCGAAAAAAGTACTGCCCAAGCAGATGTATTGCGAAAAAGAGGGCGACATGATTGTGTGCGGTGGCGTTTATAAAGACTGACTGAACTGACCCCGGTTGTCGCACAAAGAGGCGGAGCAATGAACGAGAAAACACAGGTGCAATCGATGCCCCAGCAGGGATTTTCCGCGTGGAAGCTTTTCAGGCTGCGCGCGGTGTCAATCTGGTACCGGGTGTCGGTGGGCAAGCGCCTGATCATCCTTGGGCTAATGTCTGCGGCGATGATCGCTTTTCCCAGCACCATGTTCATCATCGAGGCCAACAAGGTCATCGCCACCGCGCGCAATGAAATTGCAGGTGTGCCGGTCATTCGCGCGATGTACCGGGGGATGAAAGCGCTGCAGGAGCATCGTGGTCTGGCGAACGGCGTCCTCAGCGGCAACAAGGCAATGGAGGGCGCTGCCAGAACGGCCGCTGAACAGGTGGACAAGGCGCTGGCGGAGACCCTGGACTACATGAACAAGACGGGCCGGGGTGATTCGGTCGGGCTGTCGGTGCAGGCACTGGTGGCGGACTGGAAAACCCTGCGCGAAGACATCGCCAAAGGCGGCATGAATCCCCCGGCCAGCTTCAGTGCCCATTCCCGAATGGTGAGCCAGATTGGCGAATTGATCCTGCGCTCCGGAGACGATTACGAACAGACGCTTGACCCCGAAGTCGCTTCCCTGCACCTGGTGCTGGTGGCAGTGATGAACATGCCGACTTTCATTGAATATCTGGGTGAAATGCGCGATATCGGCACCGGCATGCTTGCCGCGAAACAGGCATCTGACAACCAACGCCAGAGGCTGTTGGGCACGGTATTTGCGGCCAGGAGCATTTTGCAGCGCGGCAACTACTCCGCCGAGCGCGCGACTTCCGGCAAGGACGCCGACAGCGAACGTGTGGGCAATATCTACGGCGAATCAAGCGCGGCCGCGGCTGCTGCGCTGGACCTGGTGCAAAAACTCGCCACCTCACCTGCAATAGAGGGTTCACCGGAAGAGTTCTTCAAGGCCATGTCGCTTGCGGTGGATGCGCAATACTTGATGGTGGATGGCGCCGAGGTCGCGCTGGGCAATATGGTCGGCGCGAGGGAACGGCACATGGTGATGATGCGCAATACGCTCATCGGTGCGATATTGTTGCTGGCATTGCTGTATTCGGTAGTGGCGACCCTGATCAGCCTGTCCATCAGCGGTCCGTTCAAAAACGCGCTGGAAGTTTGTGAAAACATCGCCAAAGGCTTCATCGGGCAGAACATCGGTGTACGCGGCACGGATGAAATGGCGCGCTTGCGCATTACCATGCGCGATTTGCAGGACGCGCTGACCCGGTTCATTGACGAACTCAATCTGCTTGGTGCACGCCAGGCGCAGGGTGATCTTGGCCACCGCATTGCTGCCGATACGTTTGCCGGCGCGTTCAGGGAGGCGGCCGAGAAACTCAATCAGCTGGTGGATGAGCAGAACGCGGAAATGATGCGCAACTTCGCGTTGGTTGGCCGGTATGCCAAGGGGGATTTTTCCGAAGAGGTCATCCAGTTGCCGGGTGACAAGCAGGCCATCAGCACGAGCGTCGCGCAGGTCAAGGCCAGTTTGTCCGCAGTCAACAATGAAATCCAGACGCTGGTGCGCGCGGCAAGCGAAGGCAACTTTGCCATGCGCGGCGATGCGGCAAGCTATACCTTTGAATTCAAGAACATGGTGGACGGTCTCAATCAACTGATGCAGGCGGCCGACACCGGTCTTACACAAGTCGGATTGACCCTGAAACGCGTGGCTGATGCCGACCTGTCGCGGCAAATGGAAGGGACTTTCCAGGGGCAGTTTTCCGAACTGCAGGCGGACACCAACAAAACCGTGCAGCAGCTGGTCTCGATCGTCGAGCGCATTCGCGAGGCATCAGAAACGATCAACATCGGTGCCAAGGAGATTGCGCGAGGCAATGCGGATCTTTCGCAGCGCACCGAGGAGCAGGCCGGCAGCCTGGAGCGGACGGCGAGCTCGATGGAGCAGTTGACATCGACGGTGAAGCAGAATGCCGAGCATGCGCTCCAGGCCAATCAGCAGGTGATGGATGCCTCCGGTGTCGCGGTGAAGGGCGGCGAGGTGGTGCGGAAGGTGGTGGCCACCATGAGCAGCATCACGGAATCGAGCAAGAAAATCGCCGACATCATCGGCACCATTGACGGCATTGCCTTCCAGACCAATATCCTGGCATTGAATGCCGCGGTGGAGGCGGCGCGCGCCGGCGAACAGGGCCGTGGTTTCGCCGTGGTGGCGGGCGAGGTGAGGAATCTCGCGCTGCGCAGCGCGAACGCCGCCAAGGAAATCAAGGGGCTGATTGACGACTCCGTGAACAAGGTCAATGCGGGGTCGAAGCTGGTCGACGAAGCCGGAATCACCATGCAGGAGGTCGTGTCGTCAGTCAGGCGCGTCACCGAGATCATGACCCAGATCACCGAAGCCAGCCGCGAGCAGAGCGAAGGTATCGAGCAGGTGAACCAGGCGATCGGCCGCATGGACGAGGTGACGCAGCAGAACTCGGCGCTGGTGGAAGAGGCGGCCGCAGCCGCGGAGAGCCTGCAGGAGCAGGCGGAAGGGCTGACCCAGGCGGTCGCCGTCTTCAAACTGGCCCCGCAGGGCAACATGGCCGGTGAGCGAGTTGTGGGGAACACCGCTACCGGGGGCCGGCCGGAACGGCGCAGCCCGAACCGCGCGGTGAATGTGTCCCGCCTGCCCGCAAAGGCGGTGATGAAGCGGCCGGCACCGGCAGCCGAGAAATCCGCGGGCATTGAACCGGCATCGAAAAAGGCGGTGGGTGCGCAGGACGATTGGCAGGAATTCTAGCGCGACGAGTCCCCGTTCAAGCCGGTCATGACGGGATGGCCCCGGGTGGCGGGGCGGCCCGCAATCACCAGCATTAAATCAACGAAAGGCGGACGATGGGAGCAGGTGCAACAGCCGCGCAGCACGGTCGCGAGTTCGAATTCCATGACCGCGATTTCGAGCGCGTCAAGAGCCTGATTTACGGCCATGCCGGAATTTCGCTCTCGCCCGCCAAGCGCGACATGGTTTACAGCAGGCTTTCACGCCGCCTGCGCCAGCTCGGGCTGGTGAATTTTGACGCTTACCTCGATATTGTCGAGTCCGGCGACGCGGCGGAATGCGAAGCCTTCACCAATGCGCTGACCACCAACCTCACGGCTTTTTTCCGGGAGGCCCACCATTTTCCGATATTCGCCCAGCACCTGCAGCGCGCCGGCGCCGTGCAGCCGCAAACGGTCTGGTGTTCGGCCGCCTCGACTGGCGAGGAGCCGTATTCGATCGCGATGACCGCAGTGGAGACTTTCGGCAGTTTCAATCCGCCCGTGCGCATTCTCGCCAGCGATGTGGATACGAATGTGCTGGCTACCGCAACGGCCGGCATTTATCCGGAAGAGCGGGTCGAGAAGATCGACCCTGAACGGCTGAAGCGCTTTTTCAAGCGGGGAAGCGGCGCGAATTCCGGCAAGGTGCGTGTCTGCGATGAATTGCGGAAGCTGGTGACATTCAGGCAGATCAATCTGCTGGATGACGGGTGGCAGATCCGCGGTCCGCTCGACGTGATTTTCTGCCGCAATGTCATGATTTATTTCGACAAGCCAACCCAGCTCGGGATACTGGAGCGTTTTGCCCCGTTGCTGCGCAACGACGGATTGCTGTTTGCCGGTCATTCTGAGAGTTTTCACAACGCGGCGCACCTGTTCAGGCTGCGCGGCAAGACCGTGTATGGCCTGACGGCCGGCAAAGGCGGTAAATGATTTCGGCTTCCCGCCAGGTATTGGGCCATGCCCGATCGGTGCCTGATGAGCTGGCCAGTTCGCCTGCGCCGGAGTGTTTTGCGCACAATCTCTACCACGACAAAACCCACGACATTGACGCCGTAAAGCTGTTGCCGGGGGAATACTTCGTCAGCACCCGGAACATGCTGCTGGTGACCGTGCTCGGCTCCTGCGTTGCCGCGTGCATCCGCGACACACGGTTGCATATCGGAGGCATGAACCATTTCATGCTGCCGGATGCCGATGCTGCCACCAACACCTCCGCCGCCGCCCGCTACGGCACCTATGCGATGGAAGTGCTGATCAACCACCTGCTCAAGCTGGGCGCCCGGCGCGAGAACCTGGAGGCCAAGGTGTTTGGCGGCGGCAATGTGCTCCCCGGTCTGGTGCAGGCCAACGTCGGGCACAAGAACGCGGTGTTCGTGGAGCAATTCCTCAGAACCGAGAACATCCGCATCGCGGCCCGCGATCTGGCCGCCGGACACCCGCGCAAGGTGTATTACTTCCCGGTCACCGGGCGTGTGCTGGTGAAGCGCCTGCGCAGCCTGCACAACGATACGGTGTTCGAGCGCGAAATCGAATACCGCCAGCGTCTCACCGAGGCGCCGGCCAGCGGCGATGTCGAATTGTTCACCTGAAAGCTGACAACATGCAAAAACAAACAGTTGCAGGGCCCGCGCCGGCGAGGCGCATCAAGGTGCTGGTCATTGATGACTCTGCGCTGATCCGCAGCCTGTTGTCCGAGATCATTTCCCGCCAATCCGACATGGTGGTGGTCGGCACCGCACCGGATCCGATCGTCGCGCGCGAGATGATCCGCAATCTCGACCCCGATGTGCTGACCCTGGATGTCGAGATGCCGCGCATGGACGGCATTGATTTTCTCGAAAAACTGATGCGCCTGCGGCCGATGCCGGTGGTGATGGTGTCAACGATGACGCAACAGGGCGCCGAGGTGACTTTGCGCGCGCTGGAACTCGGCGCCGTCGACTTTGTCGCCAAGCCCAAGATCGACATCGCGCGCGGCATCGACGCCACATCGCATGAACTGGTTGAAAAAATCCGTCTCGCGTCGAACGCGCGCGTCCGGCGTCTCAATCCTTTCAGGCCGGTGCCCGCGCCGGGCCAGCCGGCCCTGGGCTCGCGCATATCGACTGAAAAACTGATCATTGTCGGCGCCTCCACCGGGGGCACCGAGGCGATCAGGGAACTGTTGCTGCCGATGCCGCCGGATGCCCCCGCGATTGTCATCACCCAGCACATGCCTGCGGGCTTCACCCGCAGTTTTGCGCAGCGCCTTGATTCCCTGTGCAGGATCAGTGTCAAGGAGGCCGCGGACGGCGAGCGCATACTGCCGGGCCATGCCTACATCGCCCCGGGGGATTTTCACCTGATGGTGCAGAAGAGCGGCGCCAACTACATCGCCCGGCTTTCGGACGCCGAACCGGTCAACCGTCATCGTCCCTCGGTTGAGGTGCTGTTCAAATCCGCCGCGCAATGCGCCGGCGGCAACGTCATCGGCATCATGCTGACCGGCATGGGCAGGGACGGCGCCACCGCAATGCTCGAAATGAAGCGGGCCGGGGCCCATAACATCGCACAGGACGAGGCGTCCTGCGTGGTGTTCGGCATGCCCAAGGAGGCGATAGCCGCCGGTGGAGTTGATGAAGTTCTGCCGCTTGATGCCATCACACCGCGCGTTCTGGGGTTGCTGCGCGAGGGCGATGCGGTGCGTCACCGCATCTGACGGGGCATCACGGCGTTACAATGCGGGCGTTTTGCACAGCCTTGCATTGTCTGCGCCGTATTCCCCATGAAACAACTCGTAATCGCCTCCGGCAATCCCGGCAAGCTGCGCGAATTTGCGGTCCTGCTGGCCCCGCTGGGCATCACCGTGGTGACCCAGGGCGACCTGGGCATTAAAGACGCCGAAGAGCCGCACTGCACCTTTGTCGAAAACGCGCTGGCCAAGGCGCGCCACGCCAGCCGTCTTTCCGGTCTGCCGGCTTTGGCTGATGACTCCGGGGTTTGCGTGCATGCACTGGGCGGCGCGCCAGGTGTGCATTCGGCGCGGTATGCCGATGGTCCGGGTTCGGCGCGGCGAGAAGAGCAGGACCGCCGCAACAACGACAAGTTATTGCGTGAACTGGCCGGTGCCGCCGATCGTAGTGCACATTACGCCTGTGTGATCGTGCTGGTGCGCCATGCCGATGACCCGCAGCCGCTGATTGCCGAGGGTGAATGGGCCGGTGAAATCCTCGAATCGCCGCGCGGCGAAGGCGGTTTTGGCTACGATCCATTGTTCCTGATTCCGAGGCTGGGCAGGACCGGCGCAGAACTTTCGGCCACCGAAAAAAATGCCATGAGCCACCGCGGGAAGGCTTTGGCGCAACTGCTGCAGCGGATGCAAGAGCTGCATCAAGGCTGAAGGCGCCGCGTGGCTGGCAGTTCATCACCCATCACTCCGCACTCATCGCTGCAGTTCAGCACCCTGCCGCCGCTGTCGCTGTACATCCACGTGCCGTGGTGCGTGCGCAAATGCCCGTACTGCGATTTCAATTCGCACGAGGCGCGCGGAGAACTGCCGGAGGACCAGTATGTCGCCGCGCTGCTCGCCGATCTCGAGGCGGTATTGCCCCAGGTCTGGGGGCGTCCGGTGCTGACGGTGTTCATCGGCGGCGGCACGCCGAGCCTGCTGTCGGTGCGCGCACTCGACACCCTGCTCAGCGGCGTACGTGCGCGCCTGCCGCTGGCGGCCGATGCCGAGATCACGCTGGAGGCCAATCCCGGCACGGTGGAGGCGGAAAAATTCGCCGGCTTCCGTGCTGCCGGCATCAACCGCGTGTCGCTGGGCATCCAGAGTTTCAACGATGCCCACCTCAAGGCGCTGGGCCGCATTCACGATGCCGCCGAGGCGCGCCGCGCCGCGGAACTGGCGCTGAAGGTGTTCGACAACGTCAACCTCGACCTGATGTACGCGCTGCCGCGGCAGACGCCTGAAGAAGCCGCGGCGGATGTTGCCGCAGCAGTGGCGCTGGCGCCACAGCACCTGAGCGCCTATCACCTGACCATCGAGCCGAACACGCTGTTCCACCACCAGCCGCCGGTGGTGCCCGACGACGACACGGCCGCCGGAATGCAGGATGCCGTCGAGGCGCAGCTTGCGGCCGCCGGCTACCAGCATTATGAAACCTCGGCCTTTGCCCGGCCCGGGCGGCAGTGCCGGCACAACCTGAATTACTGGGGCTTCGGTGACTACATCGGCATCGGCGCCGGCGCCCATGAAAAATTATCATTTAAAAACAATATATTACGCAGATCCCGTCTGCGCCAGCCCAAGGCCTATCTGGCTGCGGCCGGCAGCCTGGTGATGTTCGGTGAGCAGCGCGAACTGACGCCTGCCGAACTGCCCGGCGAATTCATGATGAATGCTCTGCGCCTGAACGAAGGCTTCGATCTGGAGCTTTACCGGGCACGCACCGGCTGCGATATCACGCCGCTGCTGCCGCAGCTGGATGCGGCGGAGGCAAGCGGACTGCTCACCCGCGATCATCGCCGCGCAACCCCAACGCCGCTGGGACGGCGTTTCCTGAACGACCTGATCGCATTGTTCCTGGACTAAAGCGTCACGCTGCGCCGGCCGTAAATACCGTAGGAAGGTCCGCCACGCCGGCGCGGCCGAGAGACGCGTGATGACCCGGAAGATCGCGGTAGCCGACCTGCGCGTCGGCATGTATGTGCAGGACCTGAACTGCGGCTGGATGGATCATCCCTTCCTGCGCAAGGAAATCGAGCTGACCCGCGAGGATCAGATCGCGCGCATCCGTGATGCCGGCATCCGCGAGGTGTACATCGATCCGGCGCGCGGCCTTGACGGTCCCGGCCAGGATGCGATCGACGCCGAGCGCGAAATCGAACGCGAGATGATCGCCTTCGCCGAGGCCGAGCAGCCGCAGCCGCGGCAGACCTCGTTCCGCGAAGAGGCAGAGACCGCAAAAAAAATCCAGGGCGAGGCCAACCGGCTGATCCGCGACCTGATGCAGGATGTGCGCCTGGGCCGCCAGATCGACAGCGAGCGCATCGAGCCGGTGGTCGAAAACATCACCCAGTCGATACTGCGCAACGGTGGCGCGCTGTTGAGCCTGTGCCGCATCAAGAACAAGGACGATTACACCTTCCAGCATTCGGTCAGCGTCTGCGGCCTGCAGACCGCGTTCTGCCGCGCGCTGCAGATGGGTCACGAGGACATCCACGAGGCCGGCATCGGCGGGTTGCTCCACGACATCGGCAAGACCCGTGTCGCCGACGAAATCCTCAACAAGCCGGGCCGGCTTACCGAAGAGGAGTTCGCCCAGATCAAATGCCACGTTGTCGAAAGCCGGCGCATCCTCGAGCAGACGCCGGGCATATCCGCCACCGCGGTGCTGGTCGCAGCCCAGCACCACGAGCGACACGACGGCACCGGTTACCCGCTGGGCCTGAAAGGCGAGGAGATTTCACAGATGGGGCAGATGGCGGCGATTGTTGATGTGTATGACGCGATCACCTCGGACCGCTGTTACCACAAGGGCCTCGAGCCGAACGAGGCGATGCGCAAGATCTTCGAATGGGGCAAGTTCCACTTCAACCCGGTGCTGGTGCATGCCTTCACCCGCTGCATCGGCATTTATCCCACCGGGTCGCTGGTGCGGCTGGAAAGTGACCGCCTGGCGGTGGTCATCGGCCAGTGCGAGGGCAATCTGCTGCAGCCGCTGGTGCGGGTGATCCACTGCGCGCGCCGCAACCGGCCGTTGCCGCCGCAGGAGCTCGACCTGTCACGTCCGGGTGCCGGCGGCGACCGCATCCTGCGCTACGAAAAGCCCGAAGCCTGGGGCATCGACATCGCCCTTCTCCTCGCCTGACCCCGGCGGCAGTCCATTGCGTTTCTGTGTTCCACGGCTAGAATAGTCCGTAACCGGCCCGGTTCCAGAGGCCGGAACACAAACGCCGGCGGCGACCTGCCGCACGGCCCAGCGGTCAAACCGGAGGAGATTCATGCTCATTATCCAACGCAGCATCCAGCGCAGTATTGTCGCGTCGGTGGCGGCTTTCGTACTTTGCAGCGGCAGTGCTGTTGCCCAGCAGGCTTATCCGGTGAAGCCGGTGCGGTTCGTGGTGACCTATCCGGCGGGCGGCAGCTCGGACGCGATGGCGCGCATCATCGGCGGCAAACTCACCGAATACTGGGGCCAGCAGGTGCTGGTCGAGGCAAGGCCCGGCGCGGCCGGCGCCCTGGGCATGGAATACGCCGCCAAGCAGCCGGCCGACGGCTATACCTTCCTGCTCGGCAACTTCGGTCCGGTCACCGCCAACCCGCTGATGACCAAGGTCCGCTACAACGTCGACAAGGACTTCGTGCCGGTGTCGCAGATCACCCGCGCCGCGAATATCCTCGTCGTGCCGGTGACCTTGCCGGTGAAAAACGTCAAGGGCCTGGTGGCGCTGGCCAAGGCACGCCCTGGTGAACTGACCTACGGCACCAGCGGTGCCGGCAGCATGTCGCACCTCGCCGGCGAGATGTTCAAGCGCCTGGCCAAGGTTGATGTCACCACGGTGCCCTACCAGGGCGGCGTGTTCTCGATTGCCGCGGTGCAGGGCGGGCACATCATGATGATGTTCTCCGATGCGCAACCGGTGATGGCCAACATCAAGGCCGGCAAGCTCCGTGCGCTGGCGGTGACCAGTGATACCCGCACCCCGTTCACGCCGGAACTGCCGACCCTTGCCGAGGAAGGCATCACCGGATTCGCCGCCGCCAACTGGTGGGGCATCCTGTTCCCGACCGGCGTGCAGCGCCCGGTCATCGACAAGGTTTCGACCGACCTCGGCCGTGCGCTGGCCACCCAGGACGTCAAGGATCGGCTGGCGATTTATGGCGTCGAGGCGGTGCACAGCAATCCGCAGCAGTTCGGCGAATTCCTGAAATCGGAGAACGAGCGCTGGGGCAGGCTGATCCGCGAGGCCGGCATCAGCGCCACCCAGTAAACCCGGTCCGGCACAGGCACAAAAAACGGCAGCCTTCGGGCTGCCGTTTTTTTATGGATGCCCGCAGGTGCGGCAGGCTTCAGCGCTTGCGGAACAATACATCCCACACCCCATGGCCGAGGCGCAGGCCGCGCGCCTCGAACTTGGTCTGCGGCCGGTAGTCCGGTCGCGGCGCGTAGCCGGCGGCGGTGTTGATCAGTGCCGGTTCGGCACCCAGTACGGCGAGCATCTGTTCCGCGTATTCCTGCCAGTCGGTTGCGCAATGGATAGTGCCGCCGCTTTTCAGGCGTGTGGCGGCCAGCGCGACGAAGGGCGGCTGGATCAGCCGCCGCTTCTGCTGGCGTTTTTTTGGCCAGGGGTCGGGAAAAAAAATGTGCAGGCCGTCGAGCGACTCCGGCGCAATCATCCGCTCCAGCACCTCGACGGCATCGTGCTGGATCACCCGCAGGTTGGTGATGCCCGCGGCGTCGATCTGCTTGAGCAGGCTGCCCACACCGGGGGTGTGCACTTCGATGCCGATGTAATCGTTCTGGGGATGCGCAGCGGCGATCGCCACCGTGGTTTCGCCCATGCCGCAGCCGATTTCGAGCACGCGTGGCGCACGGCGGCCGAACAGCGCGTCGAAGTCGATTGCCGACCCGGCGTACGGCAGGCCGTACTTCGGCATCAGGGTGTCGTGGGCGCGGCGCTGGGCGTTCGAGACGCGTCCCTGGCGCAGCACGAAGCTGCGGATCGGGCGGGCAATATTCATCGCCGCGGAGTTTACCGGGAAAAGCGCGGAGGAACTGCTTTGAAAACTGCAAAAAACCGTGCTTCAGCGCGCGGGCGGTTCGTTCGGCGTGATCAATTGATGATCAAGGCGCAGCGAAACGGCACTGCCGCTGCCGAACAGCAGTGGCTGCGGCAACAGCGCCTGCTGCAGCGGCGTTGACTCGCGCGCCGGGGCGAGCAGCAGGCTGCCCGAGGTCCATGCCGCGATCATGGCCGCAAGTGCCCAGGCCGGTGCCGGACCGCGCAGCCAGTGGCGGCAGCGTCCGCTCCATGCCGCGCGGCGTGCGATGGCGGCGGCACGGCGATCCTGGCGGGCACGCGCCTGCATCACCAGCGCGTGGTCGAAGTCGGCGGCGGTTCTGGCCTGTGCGGCACTGGCTGCGGCGCTGACCGCGCCGGCTGCCGCACGTGCTGCGGCGGCGCCGCGGGTTTCGGCATCGAGCAGGGCGCGGGCCGCGGCTGCGGCGCG
>JAIENU010000166.1 GCA_019751125.1 Burkholderiales bacterium
CGGCGCGCGATGCCTTCGACCAGCACGCGCTGCCGGGTGCCGACCATGCTGCGGCTGATGGCATGGGCCTGCGCGTCATTTTTCCGCTGCAGCTGCTGCAGGCGCTCCAGCTTGGCGGATTGCGGTGTGTCATCGGCGAGGTCCGCGGCCGGAGTGCCGGGGCGGCGGCTGTAGACGAAGCTGAAGCTGGCGTCGAAGCCGATGTCATCGATCAGTTTCATCGTCGCCGCGAAATCGGCATCGGTTTCGCCGGGAAAGCCGACAATGAAGTCGGAGGAGATGCAGATGTCGGGCCGCGCTTCGCGCAGCCTGCGGATGATCGATTTGTATTCGAGCACGGTATAGCCGCGTTTCATCGCGGCAAGCACGCGGTCCGAACCCGACTGCACCGGCAGGTGGACATGGCTTACCAGCTGCGGGATGTGCCGGTAAGCCTCGATCAGAAGCGGCGTGAATTCCTTGGGGTGCGAGGTGGTGTAGCGGATGCGCTCGATACCGGGGATTTCGGCGACGTACTCGAGAAGCAGCGCGAAATCGGCAGGGTCGCCGCTGTTGCCCGGTTCGCGCCAGGCATTGACGTTCTGGCCGAGCAGCGTGATTTCACCGACGCCTTGCGCGGCCAGCTCGGCAACTTCAGTGAGCACGTCATCGAGCGGGCGCGAGATTTCCTCGCCGCGGGTGTAGGGCACCACACAGAACGAGCAGTATTTGCTGCAGCCCTCCATGATCGAGACGAAGGCGCTCGCGCCTTCAACGCGGGCCGGTGGCAGGTGGTCGAATTTTTCGACTTCGGGGAAGCTGATGTCGACCTGTGGCCTGCCGGAGGCGCGGCGCTCGGCGATCAGCTGCGGCAGGCGGTGCAAAGTCTGCGGGCCGAACACGACATCGACATAAGGAGCGCGCTTGACGATGGCCGCGCCTTCCTGGCTGGCAACGCAGCCGCCGACGCCGATGATCAGGCCGGGTTTGTTGCGCTTCAGTTCGTGGATGCGGCCGAGGTCGCTGAATACTTTTTCCTGGGCCTTTTCGCGCACCGAGCAGGTATTGAGCAGGATGACGTCGGCTTCGGCGGGATCGTCGGTCGGGACCAGGCTTTCGGCCTCATGCAGCACGTCGGCCATCTTGTCCGAGTCGTACTCGTTCATCTGGCAGCCGAAGGTCTTGATGTACAACTTGCCCACGGCTTACTTCTTGACCTGGTCGAGCTGGGCCTGTTCGAGCGGGGTGAGGACGATGATGCGCAGCACTTCGCCGTTGCGGTCGAGCTGGTACAGCACATCAGCGCCCGGCAGCAGCTGGCCATGGGTGATGCGGCGGTTGGCGGTATCAAAAATGATGCCGCCCGGGGCGAGGCGCAGCAGTTCCTTGCCCAGCAACACGGCAGGCAGCCCCTGCTGCTCGCCGACTTCGGCGCGCTTGGCATCGACTGGCAGCATGCGCTGCGCCCAGGCTGTGCCGGTGCAGAGCAAAAAAGTCAATAAAAGCAATTGCTTACGCATCGGTTCACGATAACAGAAGCAGCAATGGCCGGCAATGAGGGCGGCCGGCGACGCAGAAAGAGTGGTGGCGAGTCAGGGATTTGAACCCCGGACCAATGGATTATGATTCCACTGCTCTAACCACTGAGCTAACTCGCCACGGGAAGGCGGCGCAGTCTAAAGAGCAAGGTGGGTGTTGTCAAGCAAACCGCAGCGGGTAAAAGGCTGGATTTCCCTGAAAAATCCGTGGGTTGCCTGAACTTCCAGCGTTTATTTCCCTGATTTTAAACCGGTGGTCGCACAACGTGACAGAACAGGTATGGCCCGGCATGTCGTCTGATGCCCATGACGTGGTGGTGGCCGGTGGTGGTCCGGTCGGTGCCGCGCTGGCGCTCGCGCTGCAGCCGCTGAAAGTGGCATTGATCGAGCCGCGACAGCCACAGCTCAAGGCGCAGGACGCCTGGGATGTCCGCGTCTATGCGATCAGCCCGGGCAATATTTCCTTTCTTGAACAGCTTGGCGTCTGGCAGCGGATTGATGCGGCGCGCGTGCAGCCTGTCGAGGCGATGGCGATTTTTGGCGACCGTCCCGGCAGCCGCCTGCGCTTGCGTGCCGACGAGGCGGGGCTGCCCGATCTGGCCTGTATTGTTGAAGGCCTTGCCTTGCAGCGTGGGCTGGATGCGGCGATCGCCGAATGTCCGGCCATCACACGGTTTTGCCCGGCGCTGGTCGCGAATGTGACGCTGGCCGGGGCAGCAGCCACGGTCACGCTGGATGATGGCACTGATGTGGCGGCGCAGCTGGTCATCGGCAGTGACGGGCGGGATTCGGCGGTGCGACAGGCGGCCGGATTGGAGTTGCGCGATTCCGATTACGGCCAATTGGGTGTTGTTGCCCATTTTGAAACCACGCTGCCGCATCGTGGCACGGCTTTCCAGTGGTTCCGCGAAGACGGCGTGCTGGCTTTGCTGCCACTGCCGGGGAACCGGGTGTCGATGGTGTGGTCCACCTCCCGTGACCATGCTGCAGAACTACAGGCGCTGGATGGCAATGCGCTTGCGGCGAAAGTCGGCAGCGCCAGTGCCGGAGCGCTCGGCGCACTGCGGGTGCTGACCGCTGCCGCGGCTTTCCCGCTGCGTTATGGCCGTGTGCCGCAATTGGTGGCGCCGCGGCTGGCGCTGGCCGGAGATGCCGCACACAGCGTGCATCCGCTCGCGGGGCAGGGCCTGAATCTGGGTTTTCGTGATGTGCGTGAGCTGGCGGCGGTGCTTGCTGCACGTGCGCCGCGCCAGGACTGTGGTGATTACACCCTGCTGCGCCGCTACGAGCGGGCACGCCGCGAGGACATTGCCACCACCGGTCTCAGTGCTGATGCGTTGCAGAGCCTGTTTGCGGCGCGTTCCGGCATCACTGCGGCGGTACGCAATTTCGGCCTCGGTGCGTTGGATGGCATGCCGGTGCTGAAAAGCCTGCTGATCCGGCATGCGGTGGCCTAGTTCCAGGTTGCGGTTTTTGGAATTTGAATACAGCGGGTCCGCCCGCGGAAAGATGAAATGTTGATGAGCCGGTTGACGGGTTTTTTGGGAACGGTGTCGGGATTTGCCGTCTTGTGTGCCGCCATTGCCTGGAGCGCCGGCGCGATGGCCAATGAAGACATCGTGCGCAAAGGGTTTCAGGCGCGTTTTCCGGACATGAAAATCGAGTCGGTGACACGGATGCCGTTTCCCGGCGTCTACGAAGTGGTTTTTGACGGCCAGGTGGTTTACACCGACGAGAAACTGAGCTGGCTGATGACCGGCAACCTGTTCGACCTGCGCACGCCGCAGGAGCGCAACCTGACCCGCGAGCGCCGCGACCAGATTGCAACCGCCGCACTCGCCAAGGCGCAAGGCAATGCGATCAAGCGCGTGCGCGGCAACGGCCGCCGTGTGGTGTATACCTTCGAGGATCCGAACTGCGGGTATTGCCGTGACCTGCAGCGTGAGCTGAACAAGCTCAACGACGTCACCGTTTACACCTTCCTGCTGCCGATACTGTCGGCTGATTCCAACGAGAAATCGAAGGCAGTGTGGTGCTCGAGGGATCGTGCCAAGGCCTGGGATGACCTGATGAACCGTACCGCGCAGCCGGCAGCGGCGCCGCGCGGCTGCACAACACCAATCGAGGAGAACCAGGCGCTGGCGCAACGCTTCGGAGTGCGCGGCACCCCGGCGGTTTACCTTGCCAACGGCCAGCAGATCGGCGGTTATGTGCCGGCCGACAAGATCGAGCAGGCGTTGTCAGCATTACGCTGACCCGGTGCATGAGCGGCAGTGCAAGCAGCCTGATTGCCCAGCCGCCACTGCCTTGGCACCGGGGCGCATGGGCGCTGGCCGTCTCATTGCTGCTGCATCTGCTCATTGCCGATTTCGGATTTGGCAGTCGCGGCACGCAAGCGGCCCGGCCGGCTTCGTCGCTGCAGGCCGAACTGGTGGCGATGCCTCCCCAATCCGCAGTTGATACGCCTTCAGTCGCAGTGGTTGTTCCGGCATCCGCGACCCCGCTTCGTGACTGGACACCCTCATCAGTGCCGCCAGCAAAAGGGGGCAGCGCCGCATCCGATCCGCTGCCGGCCAGCTCCGGTATCACCGACCAGCACATCTACCAGGCACGTGAGCTCGATCGTTATCCGCAACCGCTGGCGCCGTTATCGGTGCGCCGCCCCCCGGGCAGCGGTCCCCTGCGCCTGTGGCTGACCATCGATACACGAGGCCAAGTGGTGGAACTAGCATCGGCATCGGGGCAGCCGGTCGAGTCCGCGCTGCAGGGACAGCTGCAGGCCGTAGTTTTTTCCCCGGCACTGCGTGATCAGCAAGCGGTAAAAAGCCGCATTTTGCTCGAATTGGACGATTGAACGGCGCCTTCGCGGTGCCGGAAAAAAAACCCTTTGGGTTAGAATGCGGCTGCGGCAACGTGCCGTGATTTCAGTGCTGATTTCAATGCGATTTTGCTGCCAGATGCTGCTGTCCCGATCCCGCATGAAGTTGATATCCGATCAAGGCTTTTCCGCTTTGCCCGCTTCGGGCATCGGCTGCTGACGGCTATCGGCCATGCGACTGCGCATCCTTGGCTGTTCAGGCAGCATCGGCGGCCAGCAGCACCGCACCACATCCTTTCTGGTTGATCACGACATCCTGATCGACGCCGGCACCGGTGTTGGTGAACTGTCGCTGCCGGAGCTGGCGATGATCGACCATGTGTTCGTGACCCATTCGCATCTCGATCATGTCGATTCAATTGCCTTCGTCCTCGATTCGGTCGGTGGGCTGCGTGCCAAGCCGCTGACGGTGCACGCCACGCCGCAGACCATCGAAATCCTCAAGAAAAACCTGTTCAACTGGGACATCTGGCCCGATTTCACCGTGATCCCGACGCCGCAGGAGCCGTTCATGCGCTACGAGGAGCTTGCGGTGGGTAATGTCATCGACATAGGCGGCGGCCGTCGAATCACCCCGCTGCCCGCGGTGCATACGGTACCCGCGGTCGGTTACTGGCTGGAGAGCGGCAAGGGGAGCCTGGTGTTCAGTGGTGACACCGGTCCCAATGACGCCCTTTGGGAAATCGTCAACGGCATCGAGAACCTGAAATACCTGATCATCGAAACCGCGTTTTCCGACAAGGACCGGCGGCTCGCCGAGTTGGCGCTGCACCTCTGCCCCTCGATGCTGGGTGAGGAGCTGGCGAAGCTCAAGCGCCATGCCGAGGTTTATATTACCCATCTCAAACCGAGCGAAATCGAGCTGACCATGCAGGAAATCGAAGAGCTTGACTCCCCGGTGCCGCCGCGGCTGCTGCACAATAATCAGGTCTTCGACTTCTGAACCGGCACCTTGCGCGCACGGCGCGCCGGCCTGACAATTCCGGGTTCACGCAGGCGATCCGGCGCCTTTGCTCCCGATAATGAAAAAAGAAGTCCCCGTAGATCAGCTCGAATTCGGCGTATTCGTTTCCGACCTGGACAGGCCATGGACGGAAACGCCGTTCATGTACCAGGGTTTTGTGCTGAGCAATGACAAGCAGCTTGAGGCGCTGAAGAAATACTGCAAAAAGGTCTATATCGACCTCGACAAGGGGCCGGACCTGCCGGACCGCAGCCAGTTGCAGACCGGGGACGTTGGCGGACCGCCGCGGATTCCGCCGCCGCTGGGCCCCAGTGTCCTGACCTCGATCAAGACGCGGGTTACCTACCGCGAGCAATCGACGGTCGACGAAGAGTTGCCGGTGGCGAAGGCGGCGCAGAAAAAGACCGAGGTGGTGCTCAAGGAAATCATGAGCAATGTCGAGGCCGGCAAGGCGCTCGACGCACCGCGGGTGCAGGAAGCGGTCAGCAACATGACTGACAGCGTGGTGCGCAATCCCGATGCGATGATGCTGCTCGCCAAACTGAAGGAGAAAGGCGGCCATACCCTGGACCGCGCTTTCGGCGTTTCGATCTACATGCTGACTTTCGGCCGTTTTCTGCAGATGCCTCGCGAGCAGCTCGACCTGCTCGGCATGCTCGGCTTGCTGCAGGATGTCGGCATGACCGCGATTCCCGAAGAAGTGGTCAACAAGAACGGGCCCTTGACCAAGATGGAGGTCATGCTCTGCCGCAGCCATGTCGCGCATTCGGTGGCGATCCTGCGTGATACCCCGGGGCTGCCGCCCGAGCTGCCGGCACTGGCGGCGCTGCACCACGAACGTTACGACGGCAGCGGTTATGCGCAGGGGCTGAAAGGCGAGCAGATTGGCCTTTTCGGCTCGATTGCCGGACTGGTGGACTGTTTCGACGCGATGATCCACAACCGGCACTACGGCGAGGTGTATTCACCGTCGAATGCGCTGAACCAGCTCTACAATTCGCGCAACACGCTGTTCGACGGCCCGCTGGTCGAGCAGTTCGTGCAATGCATCGGCATTTTCCCGGTAGGGGCGCTGGTCGAGATGAACTCGGGGGAGGTCGGCATCGTCATCGCACAGAACATGGTTCGCCGCCTGCTGCCGCGGGTGATGGTGGTGCTTGATGCCAAGGGCAATCCGTTGCGTCCGCAGCTGATTCTCGATCTGGCGCAGGAACCCAAGGCGGCTCCTGGAGTACCCTATCGCATCAAGCGCACCCTGGAGCAGGGCAGTGTCCCCATCGATCCCTCCGAATTCTTCCTCTGAGCCTCCGACCGAGGCGCCACCCAGCCTCGAGGCGCTCACCCGGCGGCTGGCCGAGGAGTTCAGTGTCAGCGCAGATACCCTGTCTGCGGTGGCCGGCCTTTATCGTGAAGTGCGCGATCGTGCGCCGGACTTGTTTGTACCGGCGGCTGGCGGGCTTGATGGCGCTTTTGCTGCATCCGTGTCCGAAGCGGTGATCGCCGCGCTCGGCGAATGGGCGCTGGATGCCGAGGCTGAGCCGCTGGAACGCATGCGCCGCGACTGCCAGCGGCTGCAGGCCGCGCTGACCCGCGGCGCGCTGCGGCTGATGGCGGCCGAGCCCGAGCGCTGTGCCGAAGCGTTGCTTGCCGTGCAGCGTTTCAATTTTCTGCAACTCGCGCTGCTGGCTTCATTGGCGGCCCGCGGCCAGGACGAAGGCGGTGTGGTGCGCACATTGCCGACGCCGGAGTATGCGGCGTTCATGGAGGTGTTCCGTACCACCATCGAAAGCCACAAGCAGGAAGGCAAGAGTCTGGCCCTGCTGTTGCTGCAGGTGGGCAAGACCGAGCAGATCGACCGCCAGCTCGGCCTGCAGAAGGGCGAAGCCTTCATGTTGCGGGTGACGCGGCGCATGCGCGAAGGTGTGTTGCGCAAACAGGACCAGCTCGGGCGCGTCAGCCGCGACCAGTTTGCCTGCCTGCTGCCGCGTATTGCCGGTGAGGGTGTGGCGATACTTGCCGCTAACAAGGTTCTCGGCGCCTTGCAGGCGCCGATTCCGCTGGGCGACCGTTCTTACGACACCGACACCGTGATCGGCATCGCCGTGTATCCGGACCATGGCGAAGACCCGCAGACCCTGGTGCGCAACGCCAAGCTGGCGGCGCGCGCCGCACGCAGTTCCCCGGATCGCACCGCCGTTTACGATCCGGCACAGGGCGAGGTCGAGGCTCGGCAAATGCGCCTGGAGGCGCGCCTGCGGCTGGCGCTGGAACAGGGGGCGCTGGCGCTGGCCTTTGAGCCGCAACTGGATGCCGGAAGTGGCCACATCGGCGGTCTTGAATGCCAGCTGCGCTGGGATGATGCCGAGCTCGGGGAAATCAGCGAGGCGGTAGCGATGCAGACCGCCGAAACCGCCGGTGTCGCGCGCGAGCTGACCTGGTGGATATTCAACAACGCGATGCGCCAGAGTGCGGATTTCGCGCGCGCCGGCCTGCAGTGCAAGCTCGGCCTCAAGGTCGCTGCGAGCGGCCTGATGCAGCCCGATTTTCCGGAGTTTGTCGAACGCGCGTTGCGTACCTGGGGTGTGCCGCCGGGGCGGTTGGTGATCGGCATCCACGAATCGGCGATTGCCGACGCAGTGGAGCCGGTGCGCGAGGTGCTGGTGCGGATCAAGCGCATGGGCGTGCGCCTGGGCATTGACGGTTTTGCTACCGGCGCCTCATCGCTGGGCAATCTGGCGCAGTTGCCGTTTGACGAACTGAAACTGAGCGCGCAGTTTGTCACTGACATGCAGCGTTCGGAAACCCATGCGCGGCTGGTCAAGGCACTGGTGCGGCTGGCCCGTGATCTTGGTTTGCGCTTGACTGCTGAAGGAGTCAACGACGGTCAGACGGTTGTCGCGCTGCTGGGCCTGGGCTGTGAACGGGTGCAGGGCCTTCATGTCAGCGAACCGCTGACTGCGGAGGCCATCCTGCAGTTTGAGCAAAGCGGTGCCGGCCTTGCCAAGCTGCGCCTCTCCGATCTTTGATCCTTCCGAACCTTCCCTGAACTGTGCGTGTTATTCGAGGCCGCTTACCGGGTAATTGCGCGGCAGCAGCAGCCACATCCGCAGCGATTGCTTCATCCGCCCGGCTTCGCGCCCGGCCTCGTCGCCGTAACCCCAGAAAAAATCGGCACGTACCGCGCCACGTATGGCGGAGCCGGTGTCCTGGGCCAGCATCAGCTGGTTGAGGGGACGGGTTGACAGCGGCCAGGTGGTGGCGAGAAATACCGGGGCGCCGAGCGGTACGAAGCGCGGGTCTGCGGCAATTGAACGGCGCGCAGTAAGCGGCACGCCCTGGGCACCCAGCGGGCCGTCGAGTCCCGGCGGCAGTTCACGGAAAAAAACATAACGCGGGTTGTAATCGAGCACCGCGCGCAGCTTCGCCGGATTCTGTTGTGCCCAGGCCTTGATGCCCTGCATCGACGCGCGCTCCGGTGCCAGCTCGCCACGGTCGATCAGCAGGCGGCCGATGGAGCGGTAGGGGTGGCCGTTGTGGTCGGCAAAGCCGACACGCATTACGCCACCGCCCTCGAGTTCGAGGCGGCCAGAACCCTGAATGTGAAGGAAAAACAGTTCGACCGGGTCTTCAACCCAGGCGATCTCGCGGCCGCGCAGCGGTGAGGCCGGCGATTCGATCTGTGCGCGTTCGTAATAAGGCACGATACGGCGGCCGTCGAGCCGCGCGCGCGCGCGCGCGTCGCGCGGTTCGGCATTGAAGGCCGGAAGGTCGACGATCAGCAGATCGTCCGGAGCGCCGTAAACGGGATAACGATAGCGAGCCGACGGTGTGCGGCTGCCACGCAACAGGGGTTCGTAATAACCGGTGGCCAGTCCTTCGTTGCCGCCGTCGGCTTGCACCAGCCGATAGGGCAGAAACTGCGTTTCAAAAAAGCGCCGCACCTCGGCGCGATCGGGTTTTGCGAGTGCTGCGGCATCGGCGCAAACCGCGCGCCATGCCTCCTGATTGCGTAATGTGCTGCAACTGGTCAGCAGCGCGCCCCAGGCCGCAGCCTGGTCGTCGTCCTGCCAGCCGGGCAAGTCCGCCCATTGCGCACGGCGCAGATGGTTGCCGGCCAAGGCGGGTGTCGGCACAGCTGGTGCCGGTGTCAGGGTCGGTGCGGCTTCCGTTGCCGGTGGCTGCGGTCTGGCGGAAGTTTCCGGCGGCACCGGCGGTGTTTCCGGGGTGCTGCGGCAGGCCAGCAGCACCAGTGTCAGCGCTGTGCCGGCAATCAGGCGCCAGACTGTTTTGTTAAAGTGCGGCTTATGCATCAACAAATTTCCGTAAAGGTTGCGCAGCGATGAGTGGACTGGTCTGGCTGCTGATCGAGGTTGCGATTGCCGTGTCATTGCTGGTCGGCATCGTCTGGTGGACATGGCCGCGCCGTGAAGATGACGACCCGGATTCCTCCGGTCCTTCCTGATCCCCGGTTTTCTCGAGCGTGATCAGGCGGAACCAGCCGCCGGCAAACGCCGGACGGTCTTCGACAATCCGCAGGCTGCGCACCTGATCCAGTGCATCTTCGAACACCACGTCGGTGCGGGTTGCGATGCGGCTGGCCAGGGGGTTAAGCAGTTTGCGTAGCAGTGCTGCGTCACCGCGCCGCAAAAACTTGTCGAGCACATAGATGCGACCGCCGGTGCGAATCACCCGAGCCGTTTCGCGCAGTGCTGCGACGGTATCAGGCACGATGGCAAGAATCAGGTGCAGCACCGCGTGATGAAAGCTCGATGCGGCAAAGGGCAGGCGCTGGCTGTCGCCCTGCACCCATTGCACCTGCAGTGCCTGTTGCCGGGGCCGTGCACGGGCGAGCATCGCCGCGGTCAGGTCCAGCGCGGTGTAGTGGGGTGCCGGCGGCAGCAGTGGCAGGTCCAGGCCGGTGCCGATGCCGTTGAGGAATATGTGCAGGCCGTTCTGGCGTGGCAACCGCTCAAGGCTGCGCCGCCGGGCGCGCGCCAGCACCGGGCCGACCAGCGCATCATAGAAGGGGGCGAGACGGGTGTAGCTGCTGCGCAGGGACATGCGCCGGTGTCAGTGCAGCACGCGCGGCGCCGACAACGCGAACTCGGGGATCTCGGCGTCGAAGCGGGTGCCGTCCTCGGCCACCATCTGGTAGCTGCCGCGCATGGTACCCACCGGGGTCGCCAGCACCGAGCCGCTGGTGTATTCGAAACTTTCGCCGGGCTTCAGCTTCGGCTGTGCGCCGACCACACCCTGGCCCCGGACTTCCTGCTCCATGTTATTGCCATCAGTGATGATCCAGTGCCGGCTGATCAGCTGCGCGGCGACGCTGCCGGTATTGGTGATCGTGATGGTGTAGGCGAAGGCATAACGCCCGGCCCCGGCATCCGACTGTTCGGCAATGTAACGGGCCTGTGGCGTGATGGTGATCTGGTACTGCTGCAGCGTCTGTCCGGTGTTCATGCCGCTATTCTCGCATCGCCCGCGTCGTGGCGGAAGTTGCCGCGGGCTGCGCCCCGGCCCGTGGTGGAATAACGGGTAAAATCGGCAACCCGATTCCGGAAGATATTGTCATGACCCAGCGTATCGCCCCCAGCATTCTTTCCGCGGACTTTGCCCGCCTGGGCGAGGAGGTGAAAGCCGTGGTTGCGGCCGGCGCCGACCTGATTCATTTCGACGTGATGGACAACCATTACGTGCCGAACCTGACCATCGGACCGCTGGTCTGCGAAGCCATACGCCCGCATGTCCAGGTGCCGATCGATGTACACCTGATGGTGAAACCGGTGGATCGCATCATTCCGGATTTCGCCAAGGCCGGTGCCAACATCATTTCCTTCCACCCCGAAGCTTCCGAGCATATCGATCGCACGATTGGGCTGATCAAAGACAGTGGCTGCAAGGCGGGGCTGGTGTTCAATCCGGCAACGCCGCTGCACTACTTGGATCACACGCTCGACAAGCTGGATCTGGTGCTGATCATGTCGGTCAACCCCGGTTTTGGCGGGCAGTCCTTCATTCCCGGTGCGCTGGCCAAGATCACCGAGGTGCGCAGGCGCATCGCCGCCAGCGGGCGCGAGGTCTGGCTGGAGGTGGACGGCGGGGTCAAGGTCGACAACATCGCTGCCATTGCCGGTGCCGGTGCCGACACCTTTGTCGCCGGCTCCGCGATTTTCGGCCAGAAGGACTACAAGGCGGTGATTGCTGCCATGCGCGGGAAACTGGCTGCTGCCTGATTCACCGGCAGGTGCCCCTGCCATTCAAAATCCCGAACATCCGATGAACAAACAGTTTCCGATCGCCATCGAGGCCGTGATGATCGACCTCGACGGCACCCTGCTTGACACGATTCCCGATCTCGCTGCCGCCGCCAACGGCATGCTTGAAGAGTTGGGCAGGCAGCCCCTGCCGCTGGATACGGTGCGCAATTTTGTCGGCAAGGGTATTCCGCGCCTGGTCGAGCGCGCGCTGGCCCGCGATATCGACGGCCATGTGCCGCCAGAGGTGCTGGCGCAGGCATTGCCGGTGTTCGAGCGCGCCTATGC
>JAIENU010000258.1 GCA_019751125.1 Burkholderiales bacterium
GGTGACAGTGCGCTGCCGCTGATCCGCATCGAAGCGCCGCAGGGCAACTACGATTACCAGAACAAGTATTTCAGCGACGACACCAAATACCACTGCCCCTGTGGGCTGCCGCAGGACGAGGAATTGCGCATCCGCGAGCTGGTGATGAAGGGCGCCCGGGCCCTGGGCTGCGCGGGCTGGGGCCGCGCCGACCTGATTCGCCGCGCCGATGGCAGCGTGCAGTTCCTTGAAATGAACACCTCGCCGGGCATGACCGGCCACAGCCTGGTGCCGATGGCGGCACGTGAAGCCGGGCTGTCCTTCCGCGATCTGGTGCTGCGCATCCTGGAGCTCGCCCATGTGGGATAAGCCGGCACTGCTCGATCGCGTGTCCGATCTGCTGATGCTGGCGGCGCTGCTCGGCGTGCTCTACGGCGCGGTGGCGTGGCTTACGCGGCTGCCGGCGTTTGCGATCACCGAAGTACGGGTCGCGACACCGTTGAAACATGTCACCGCCGAACAGCTTCAGGTGATCGTACAGCGCGAAATCCGCGGCACGCTGTTCTCGCTGCAGCCCGCGGTTGCGCGTCAGGCCTTCGAGAAGCTGCCCTGGGTGCGCCGCGCCGATGTGCGCCGCCAGTGGCCCGGCGTGCTCGAAGTGCGCCTGAACGAACACACGCCGCTGGCGCGCTGGGGCAAATCGGCGCTGGTCAATATGCAGGGCGAGGTGTTCGAGGCCGCCTATGACGGCGAGCTGCCGGTATTCAACGGACCGGCCGGCACTGCCAAGGAAATGACCATCCAGTTCGAACTGTTCCGCGCGAGCCTCGCGGCCATCGGCAGGCAGCCGGGTGAATTGATCCTGTCACCGCGCCGCGCCTGGCAGCTGCGGCTGGATGACGGCATGACCCTGGACCTCGGGCGCGATCGCATCGAGGAACGGCTGCGGCATTTCGTCGAGCTGTATCCGCGGACCATCGCACGCATGACGAGGCCGGTGGACCGTGTCGACCTGCGTTATGCCAACGGTTTTGCCGCGCGGGTGCCGGGATTGCCGCCGGTGGCGGATACGCGACTGAAGCGTGGTTGATGCGCGGAATACAGGACAACGGAGCCAGGCACAGACAGGGACATGAGCGGGAAAAATGAATAAAGAAAACAAGAAACTGGTGGTCGGACTCGACATCGGCACGTCGAAGATCGTCGCCATCGTCGCCGAGATGAAGCCCGAGGGTGGCTTCGAGATCATCGGCATGGGCAGCCATCCTTCGCGCGGACTGAAAAAGGGCGTGGTGGTCAACATCGAGACCACGGTCAACGCCATCCAGCGTGCGCTGGAGGAAGCCGAGCTGATGGCCGATTGCAAGATCCGCGAGGTCTATACCGGCATCGCCGGCAACCACATCAAGAGCTTCAATTCGCAGGGCATGGTCGCGATCAAGGATCGCGAGGTTTCACAGATGGACATCGACCGGGTGATTGAAACCGCGAAGGCGGTGCAGATTCCCAACGACCAGCAGATCCTGCATGTGCTGAACCAGGAATTCATCATCGACGGCCAGGAGGATGTGCGCGAGCCGCTGGGCATGTCCGGCGTGCGGCTGGAAGTGAAGGTGCACATCGTCACCGGCGCGGTGTCTGCGGCGCAGAACATCATCAAGTGCGTGCGCCGCTGCGGGCTCGAGGTCAACGACCTGATCCTGCAGCCGCTGGCGTCGTCGGATGCCGTGCTGTCGGAGGATGAAAGGGAGCTCGGCGTGTGCCTGGTCGATATCGGCGGCGGCACCACCGACATGGCGGTGTTCACCAATGGCGCGATCCGTCATACCGCGGTGATCCCGATTGCCGGCGACCAGATCACCAACGACATCGCGATGGCGCTGCGCACGCCGACCAAGGATGCCGAGGACATCAAGCAGCGCTTCGGCTGTGCGCTGTCGCAGCTGGCCGACCCGCAGGAGATGGTGGATGTGCCCGGCGTGGGCGACCGCAGCACGCGGCAGCTGTCAAGGAAGACGCTGGCCGAAGTGATCGAGCCGCGGGTCGAGGAGCTGTATTCGCTGATCCAGGCCGAGTTGCGGCGCAGCGGCTACGAGGAGCTGCTGTCCTCGGGCGTGGTGCTCACCGGCGGTTCCAGCGCGATGCAGGGCATGGTCGAGCTGGGCGAGGAGATTTTCCACATGCCGGTGCGCATCGGCATGCCGCAGTACGGCGGCGGGCTGGCCGAGGTGGTGCGCAATCCGCGCCACGCGACCTGCCTCGGCCTGCTGATCGCGGGCGCGGATGAGCACCGGCAGCGCGATGTCGCGCGCCAGCACATCAGCAGCCTGCAGCAGGTGATCGAACGCATGAAGAGCTGGTTCACGGGCAATTTCTGAACGGGGCGGAAGCGCGGGAATTTCCGGTTTCGAGGAAAAGGGTTTGCAGGAAAAGTTTTGCGGCATTCAACGGGTAGCGGTTTTGGTGATTTTCAATATTTTCAACATGACTTTGTTTGCAGAAAAAGGAGACTCAAATGATCGAACTGATTGATGCACAGGCACAGGAGGCGGTAATCAAGGTGATCGGCGTCGGCGGCTGCGGCGGCAATGCCGTGGACCACATGATCGTCCAGGGCGTGCAGGGCGTGGAGTTCATCTGCGCCAATACGGATGCCCAGGCCCTGAAGCGCAATCAGGCCAAGACGCAGCTGCAGCTCGGCACCGCGATCACCAAGGGTCTGGGTGCGGGGGCCAATCCGGAAATCGGCCGCCAGGCGGCGCTTGAGGATCGTGAGCGCATCGCCGAGATGATCTCCGGCGCGGACATGCTGTTCCTGACCGCGGGCATGGGTGGCGGCACCGGCACCGGTGCGGCACCGGTGGTGGCCGAGGTGGCGAAGGAACTGGGCATACTCACCGTCGCGGTGGTGACCAAGCCCTTCGCCTTCGAGGGCAAGCGGCAGAAACTGGCGCAGGAAGGGCTCGATGCGCTGGCGCAGCATGTCGATTCGCTGATCGTGATCCCCAATGACAAGCTGATGCAGGTGCTCGGCAACTCGGTGACGCTGGACGAAGCCTTCAAGGCCGCCAACGACGTGCTGCACGGTGCAGTGGCCGGCATTGCCGAAATCATCAGCTGCCCGGGCATGATCAACGTCGACTTTGCCGACGTGCGCACGGTAATGGGCGAGATGGGCATGGCGATGATGGGTTCGGCCAAGGCGGCCGGCACCGGTCGCGCGCGCGAAGCCGCGGAACAGGCCGTGGCCTGCCCGCTGCTCGAGGACATCAACATTTCCGATGCCCGCGGCGTACTGGTCAACATCTCGGCGAGCCGGGCCACCTTCCAGCTGCAGGAGATGTACGACGTGATGGAAACCATCAAGGCCTTCGCCGCCGATTCGGCAACGGTGATTGTCGGCACGGTGTACGACGAAAGCCTGGAAAACGACCTGCGCGTGACCATCGTTGCCACCGGTTTGGGCAAGCCGCTGGCGCGCCAGCAGCCGAAGCCGATGATCGTGGTTTCGCAGAAGACCGGCACCGACAACATGGCCGTGGCGACCGACGTTGATTACGGCGCGCTCGACCAGCCGGCGGTGATCCGCCGCCGCAACCGGGACGCGACGATCGAGGCGATGCGCCAATCCGGGGTGGAAATGCTCGACATTCCGGCGTTCCTGCGCAAACAGGCGGACTGAACGGCGGTTTGCCCGGACGGAACGACGGCAGGGAACGCCGGTCCCAGCAGGCGCTGAGGGACCGGCTTCGTGCTGCACTGCCGCAACGTGATGCCCGGCGTGGTATCATAAGCGCTTGATTTGTCACGGCCGCCGGCGCATTTTCCGGTTGTCGCAGGGCGATCCGGCAAGAGACACCGCAAAAGAACCATCGTGATCAGGCAACGCACACTGAAAAACGTGATTCGCGCCACCGGCGTGGGTCTGCACACGGGCGAAAAGGTCCATCTGACCCTGCGCCCGGCGCAGCCGGATACCGGCATCGTGTTTCGGCGCATTGATCTCGATGAACCGGTGGAAATCAAGGCCGACCCCTACGCCGTGCACGACACCCGCCTGTCCTCCTGCCTCGAAAAGGACGGTGCCCGGGTGCAGACCGTTGAGCACCTGATGTCCGCGCTCGCCGGTCTGGGTATCGACAATGTGTGGATCGACGTCACTGCGCCGGAAGTGCCGATCATGGACGGCAGCGCCGGCCCCTTTGTGTTCCTGCTGCAGTCGGCGGGTATCGAGGAGCAGGCGGCGGCAAAGAAATTCATCCGCATCCTGCAGCCGGTCGAGGTTCGTGACGGTGACAAGTGGGTGCGTTTTGAACCCTATGACGGCTTCCGCCTCGAACTGGCCATCGACTACGCGCATCCGGTGTTCGATTCCAGCGCGCAGAAGGTGGTGGTCGATTTTTCGACCACGTCCTACGTCAATGAAGTGGCAAGGGCGCGTACCTTCGGCTTCATGCAGGACGTTGAAAGCATGCGTTCACAGGGCCTTGCGCTGGGCGGCAGCCTCGACAACGCGATCGTGATGGACGAATATCGCGTGCTCAACTCGGACGGGTTGCGCTACGACAATGAGTTCGTCAAGCACAAGGTGCTCGATGCGATCGGCGATCTTTATTTGCTGGGCCATCCGCTGATCGGCGCCTTCAGCGGCCACAAGTCCGGCCACGCGATGAACAATCGCCTGCTGCGGGCCCTCTTGGCACAGCAGGGGGCTTGGGAATTCGTCAGCTTCGACCGCGTCGAGGACGCGCCGGCCTTCCTCGCCTGGCAGCCCCAGGCCGCCTGAGCGTCCGGCGGCGCCTACCGCCATGTTGATCATTCGTGTATTCGGCCTGCTCGCCCTGCTGGCGATTGGCGTTTCACTGGCGCTGTATGTCTGGAGCCGCGACCGCAAATACCTGAATCTGGCCTGGCGGGTGTTCTGGGCCATCCTGGCTTTGGCCCTGGTGGCGGTGGGAATCTACGCTGGCGAGCGGCTGCTGCTGGTGCTTTAAACCGGCGGTTTCAGCCCTTGGCGCGCCGGCGCGCCGCGAAGCGGGCCAGCGCCGCACTCAGGCCGGGATCGCGAACCTGCTCAGACAGCCTGGAAAAATTATCAATTAAATCAATGGGTAAGGTCTTTTTTTCGGGTCTGGCCGGTGCCTTCGGCGGCGAGCTTTTTACTTGAACTTGCACCTGAATTCCTTTAACCTGCGCGCTCTGTTTTTGCAGGTTCTTGAGCAGTCGCGGCAGGCCTTGCCGTAGTTTCGCCGCCACTGCTCCGTTGTCTGCCGCTATCACCAGCGTCCCGTTCCGGTCACCAACGACCCGGGTTGCATGCACAAGGTCGGTTGGCGCGCAGGCTTCATAATGCCGTTGCAGTGCAGCAATGCGCTGCATAGCCTGATTCAGCGTGGAAAGGCCCGGAGTGTTTCCGATCAGGGCGTGAAATTTGCGCGCGGTCATGGCGAAAAAGGGAAGAAGACCATGAATATTATTCTGGTTTCCGAGAAGCTGCCGAAAGCGCACACCATTACCCTCGGCTGGCCGCATTTGGTCGCCGCGGCAGTGGCGCTGTTCGGCACGATGATTCTGCTGGCCGCGCTGATGAATTACGGCATCCTGCGCTTTGCCAGCGAACTGAATATCCCCTATTTGCGTGACGCCCTGGTTTCGATCCAGCGTCAACAGCATGAAAAAACCCAGTCCTACCTGCAGGACAACCTGAACGCGATGGCGGTGCGGCTGGGCCAGATGCAGGCGCAGCTGCTGCGCCTGGACACCCTGGGTGAGCGCCTTGCCAAACTCGCCGGCTTCAAGCCCCAGGACCTGATGTTTGACGAGATTCCCGGCCGTGGCGGTGCCCAGTCATCGGTGCCCAACCAGAACCTGTCGCTGGGTGATTTCACCCAGCAGATCGACAAACTGACACGCCAGCTCGAGGACCGCGGTGACAAGCTCGGGCTGCTCGAGTCGATGTTCACCCAGGAAAGCGCGCGCAAGAAACTGATCCCGACCAAGCTGCCGGTCGAGGGCGGCTGGTATTCATCGAACTTCGGCTGGCGCATTGATCCCTTCACCGGCCAGCGCGCTTTTCATGAGGGCATCGACTTCATGGCCGAGGAGGGCACGCCGATCTTTGCGGCGGCTGCCGGCGTGGTCGTCTACGCCGAGTTTCACCCTCAATATGGTAATATGATCGAGATTGATCACGGCAACGACCTGATCTCGCGATATGCGCACGCGTCGAAGAAATTCGTGAAGGTTGGTGACGTGGTTTTGCGGGGAACACGCATCGCCGATGTTGGTCGTACCGGCAGGGCGACCGGCTCCCACCTGCATTTCGAGGTGCGTCAGCGCGGCGCCGCACTGAACCCCGCGCGGTTCCTGCAGTTGCCCGGTTAAGAGGCTTGTTTGGCGTAATGCTGTGACCGCAGCAAGGCTGTAGAGAAGATAGCAAGGGGTGGGATTATCCCACCCCTTTTTTTTCGGGAAGTCCATGATTACCGGCTTATTCAAGAAAGTGTTCGGCAGCCGCAACGAACGGCTGCTTAAACAGTACCGCCGCATCGTACGCAACATCAATGCGCTCGAGCCGCAGATGGCTGCGCTCAGCGATGACGAATTGCGCGCAAAGACCGCGGCTTTCCGTGAGCGCGTGAACAATGCCATCGGCAGCCGCGAGACGTTGCCGGGCGCCGAGGGTGAAGCCAGGCGCGCCGAGATCGCGCGTCTGCGCCGGGCCGTACTTGATGAACTCTTGCCGGAAGCTTTTGCCGTCGTACGTGAGGCGAGCAAGCGCGTGATGGGCATGCGCCATTTTGACGTGCAGATGGTTGGCGGCATTGCCCTGCACAACGGGAAGATCGCCGAAATGCGCACCGGCGAGGGCAAGACGCTGGTGGCAACCCTGCCGGCCTACCTCAATGCGCTTTCCGGTGACGGGGTGCACATCGTTACCGTCAACGATTATCTCGCGCAACGCGACGCCGACTGGATGGGCCGCGTCTACCGATTCCTCGGGCTGACCGTGGGGGTCAACCTGTCGCAGATGCCGCATGAGGAAAAGCAGGCGGCCTACCGTGCCGACATCACCTACGGCACCAACAACGAGTTCGGTTTTGATTACCTGCGCGACAACATGGTGTTCGAGTTGTCGGAGAAGGTGCAGCGCGGGCTGACCTATGCGGTCGTCGACGAGGTTGACTCGATCCTGATCGACGAGGCGCGTACACCGCTGATCATCTCCGGCCAGGCCGAAGACACCACGGACGTTTATCAGGCGATCAACGAGATTGCCCCCAAGCTGGTGCGCCAGAAGGAGGAAAAAGGTCAGGGTGATTACTGGGTCGACGAGAAGGCGCACCAGGTGCTGCTCTCGGAGGAAGGCCATGAGCACGCCGAGCAGCTGATGGCGCAGGCCGGACTGCTGCCCGAAGGCGGCAGCCTTTACGACGCCGCCAACGTCACGCTGATGCATCACCTGAATGCCGCGCTGCGCGCGCATTCGCTGTTCCTGCGTGACCAGCAGTATGTGGTGCAGAACAACGAAGTGATCATCGTCGACGAGTTCACCGGCCGCCTGATGCCGGGACGGCGCTGGTCGGACGGACTGCACCAGGCGGTGGAGGCCAAGGAAGGCGTCGAGATCCAGAAGGAAAACCAGACGCTCGCCACGATCACCTTCCAGAACTACTTCCGCATGTACGGCAAGCTCGCCGGCATGACCGGTACCGCCGATACCGAAGCCTACGAGTTCCAGCAGATCTACGGTCTGGAAACCGTGGTCATTCCGACGCACCACCCGATGATCCGCGAAGACCGCATGGACCAGGTGTTCCGGACTTCGCGCGAAAAATATCAGGCGATCATCAACGACATTCGTGCCTGCCATGAGCGTGGCCAGCCGGTGCTGGTGGGCACGACATCCATCGAAAATTCGGAATACATATCCGGCCTGCTGCAGCAGGAAAAGCTGCCGCACAACGTGCTTAATGCCAAACAGCATGCGCGCGAGGCTGAGATCGTGGTCCAGGCGGGTCGACCGAAGCTGATCACCATCGCCACCAACATGGCGGGCCGCGGCACCGATATCGTGCTGGGCGGCAATCCCGAGCCCGAAATCGCGGCGCTGATGGCCGATCCCAACCTCGATGACAGCGCGCGCCAGCGCCTGAGCGCGGAAATCCGCGCCGAGTGGCAGAAACGCCATGACGAAGTGCTGAAGGCCGGTGGCCTGCACATCATCGGCACCGAACGCCATGAATCCCGGCGCATCGACAACCAGCTGCGTGGCCGTTCCGGTCGCCAGGGCGACCCGGGTTCCAGCCGTTTCTACCTGGCGCTGGATGACGCACTGCTGCGCATTTTTGCCTCCGACCGTGTTGCCGCGATCATGCACCGGCTCAAGATGCCCGACGGTGAGGCGATTGAGCATCCCTGGGTCACGCGTTCCATTGAAAATGCGCAGCGCAAGGTCGAGGCACGCAACTTCGACATGCGCAAGCATCTGCTCGAATACGACGATGTCGCCAACGACCAGCGCAAGGTGATCTACCAGCAGCGCAACGAACTGCTCGAGGCCAAGGACATATCGTCGACCATCACCGCGATGCGCGCCGATGTGGTCGGCGCGCATGTTGCCGATCACGTGCCGCCAGGCAGTCTCGAAGAACAGTGGGACGTGCCTTCGCTGGAAACCGTGCTCAAGGCCGAACTCGCGCTGGATCTGCCGCTGCAGCAGTGGCTGCAGGACAGTCCGGAGATGGAAGAGTCGGAATTACGCGAGCGCGTGGTCGAGGCGGCCAATGCCCGCTACGCTGAAAAGACCACCGCGGTTGATCAGGCCGCGATGCGCCAGTACGAGCGGGCCGTGATGCTGCAGAGCCTGGACACCCATTGGCGCGAGCACCTGTCGGCGCTGGACCACCTGCGCCAGGGCATACACCTGCGCGGTTATGCCCAGAAAAACCCGACCCAGGAATACAAGCGCGAAGCGTTCGAGCTGTTTTCGGTGCTGCTGAACATGATCAAGACCGATGTCACGCGCACGCTGATGACGGTGCATATCCGCAGTGCCGAAGAACTTCGCGCCGCGGAAGGGCATGAGGCGCTGAGCAATGTCCAGTATCAGCATGCCGAGGCCGCATCCGAGGCCGCAGAAGCGCCGGCTGCCGCAGAGCAGGCCGTGCCCGATCCCGAGGTCGAGGCGATCCAGCCTTTTGTGCGTGCCGGCGACAAGGTCGGTCGCAACGATCCCTGTCCCTGTGGCTCGGGCAAAAAATACAAACAGTGCCACGGCAAGCTGACTTGACCCGGCCCGGTTGACCACCGGGCCGACAGAAGCCTCGCCGCTGCGTTGATAGGAGAAGTCCGCGTGCCGGTAAACCTGAACCCCCCCGATCCGAAAGCGCTGCTGCCGGTGGCCGGCGTCGAACTCGGCATTGCCGAGGCCGGCGTGCGCAAGGCGAACCGCCGTGACCTGCTGCTGATCCGTCTCGCCGAAGGCGCGAAAGTGGCGGGCGTATTTACGCAAAACCGGTTTTGTGCAGCACCAGTGGTGGTGTCGAAGCAGCATCTGTCGACACTCGATCCTGATCGCGGCATCCGTGCGCTGGTGGTCAACACCGGGGTGGCCAATGCCGGTACCGGTGCCGACGGGCTTGCCCGTGCGCGCCAGACCTGCAGCGCAGCGGCAAAGCTGCTCGGCTGCACCGCGGCACAGGTGCTGCCGTTTTCGACCGGCGTGATCATGGAGCCGCTGCCGGTCGAGCGCATTGTCGGCGGCTTGCCGCTATGTATTGCCGCGCTGCGTGCCGATGCCTGGGCTGATGCCGCGGCTGCAATCATGACCACAGACACCGTGCCCAAAGCCGCCTCGCGGCAGTTCGATATCGGCGGCGCGCGTATCACCGTGACCGGGATCTCCAAGGGCGCGGGCATGATCCACCCCGGCATGGCGACCATGCTCGGATTTGTCGCCACCGACGCGAAAATTTCGACGGTGCTGCTGAAGGCGGCCGTGGCCCATGCCGCGAACCGTTCGTTCAATGCAATCACTGTCGATGGTGACACCTCGACCAATGACAGTTTCATGCTGATCGCCAGTGGTCAGGCGGCGATGGCCGAGATTGTTGATGCGAAGAGCGCCGAATACCTGGCCTTCCGCGACGCGATTACAGCGGTGGCCACGGAACTCGCCCAGGCCATCGTCCGCGACGGTGAGGGCGCGACCAAGTTCATCACCATCAAGGTCGAGGCAGGTCGCGACGAAGCCGAATGCCGAAAGGTTGCGTTTGCGATTGCGCATTCGCCGCTGATCAAGACAGCGTTCTTTGCGTCGGATCCGAATCTCGGCCGCATCCTTGCCGCGATCGGCTACGCCGGCATCAACGACCTCGAGGTCGAGGGCATCGAGCTCTATCTCGACGACGTGCTGGTAGCGGAGCGCGGCGGCCGCAGCCCGGCTTATGAAGAGGCGCAGGGCCAGCGGGTGATGAAGCAGGCGGAAATTACAGTGCGAGTGGTGCTCAATCGCGGACGTGCGACGACGACGGTATGGACCTGCGATCTGTCGCATGATTATGTGAGCATCAACGCAGATTACCGCAGTTAAAATTAATCAATAAAATCAACGGGTTATGAAAAAAACAGCAGCCGGCGCCGGTAGTGACGCCGAACTTGCCGCGATTTTGGTCCGCGCTGACAGCCTGCTCTCCAGACTGGAACAATGGCTGCCGGCCTCCCCTGCGGCAGTGGACTGGAAGGCATCGATCGCCTTTCGCTGGCGGCGCAAGGGCCAACATGCGCAGCTGGAGCCGATCCACCAGGTGCACCGCATAGAC
The DNA here is from genome assembly GCA_019751125.1 of Burkholderiales bacterium. Classification (GTDB taxonomy): domain Bacteria; phylum Pseudomonadota; class Gammaproteobacteria; order Burkholderiales; family SG8-41. The sequence continues at coordinate 10,803 of JAIENU010000258.1, forward strand.
CTGCGCGACCTGCACGGCATCGACGAACAGAAAAAACTGGTCGAGCAGAACACCCGCCAGTTCGTCGAAGGCCTGCCCGCGAACAACGTGCTGCTTACCGGGGCGCGCGGCACCGGCAAGTCTTCGCTGGTGAAGGCGCTGCTCAACAAATACGCATCGCGCGGCATGCGCCTGATCGAAGTCGAGAAGCGTGACCTCACCGATCTGCCGGACATCGTCGAGCTGATCCACGCCCGGCCTGAACGTTTCGTGCTCTATTGTGACGACCTGTCCTTCGAGGCCGACGAGCCCGGTTACAAGGCGCTGAAGGTGGTACTCGACGGGTCGATCGCGGCGGCTTCCGAGAACTGCCTGATCTATGCCACGTCCAATCGCCGCCACCTGATGCCCGAGTTCATGCAGGAGAATCTCGAGTACAAACATGTCGGTGAGGAAATCCATCCCGGTGAAACCAGCGAGGAGAAGGTTTCGCTGTCCGAGCGCTTCGGCTTGTGGGTGTCCTTCTATCCCTTCGACCAGGACGAATATCTGAGCATCGTCCGCGTCTGGCTAGAGCACTTCAAGGTCGGGCACTTCAAGGTGTCCGGCGCGATGAGCGCCGAAGTCGAGCATGCCGCGCTCAACTGGGCGCTCACCCGCGGTTCACGCAGCGGCCGAGTCGCCTGGCAGTTTGCCCGCGACTGGGCGGGCCGCTCGCGGCTGTCGCGCCGCAAGTAAACGCGTGGCCGGAGCATTGCGTCGCCGCATCGCGGTGGTCGCCGCCGTGCTGCAGCAGCCCGATGGCCGCTTCCTGCTGGCACAGCGGCCGCAGGGCAAGGCCTATGCCGGATACTGGGAATTTCCCGGCGGCAAGGTCGAACCGGACGAAACACCCGCCCAGGCACTCAAACGCGAGTTGCATGAAGAACTCGGCATCGAGGTCACGGCCGCCTATCCATGGCTGACCCGTGAATACGATTACGAGCACGCCGATGTGCGCCTGGATTTTTTCCGGGTGCGCGGCTGGCGCGGTGAGCTGCAGGGCCGTGAACAGCAGGCTTTTGTCTGGCAACGCATCGAAGCCATCGATGTTGCGCCGCTGCTGCCCGCGAACGGGCCGATACTCGCCGCGCTGGCCTTGCCCGAGACTTATGCCATCACCGGGTTTGCAGTCGATACACCGCAGGCCCAGATTGACGCCGCGCTGGCTTCGGCGCTGGAGAGGGGAGTGCGGCTGATCCAGGTTCGCGGCAGGGACTGGCCGGCGGAGCATTTTGCCCGCCATGCCGCGCATATCGTTGCGCGCGGCCATGCCGGCGGCGCCAGAGTGCTGATCAATGGTGATGTCGAGCTTGCGCGGCGTTGTGGTGCCGACGGCGTGCACCTGACTGCGGCGCAGTTGAAGGTGGTGTCAGAACGTCCCGCGCTGCCGCTGGTCGCCGCGTCCTGTCACGATCCCGCAGAACTGAAACTCGCAACGCAACTGGGCGCGGATTTCGCCGTGCTCGGGCCGGTGCTGCCGACGCCGACACATCCCGATGCCGAATTGCTGGG
>JAIENU010000079.1 GCA_019751125.1 Burkholderiales bacterium
CCACCACCCGAAATCATCACTTACGAGGGTATCGTGCGACGCGCCGATGGCCAGACCACGGTGTGGGTCAACAACAAGCCGCTGACCGAGCGCGAGTTGCGTGATGCGCCCGCAGTCGCCGGCCGCATCGAACGCGACGGCCGGCTGCGCCTGCAGGCCGGGCAGGCAGGCGCGGGAGCGGCACTGCGGCTGAAAGTCGGGCAGCGCGCCGAGCTGAGTTCAGGCCTGATTGAAGAACGCCCGGCAACGGACACGCGCAACGCCATCGCCGATATGCGCAACGGCACACAAAAAAATCCCGCTAGTCCCGCAGCACAGGCCAAAGAAGCCCCTGGTAATTCGCCAGCACCCAGAGCAGGGGGGAAAGTTCCAGCCTTGCCGCCGCCAGCAGCCCTTCTTGAAGAGGCCACGCGAGTGCAATCTAGCGACCCCGAAAAAGCCGCAATACTGCGCGAACTGGCAGAGAGAGTAAGCAAGTAATCACCGGCAATGCCTTTGACTTGCTTACAGCATCGTGAATTAGCCTTAATTAACCAGGAAAACCACGTTGCAGTTCCCACGAAATAACTTTTACTACGGCAAAAGATCTGCGAATCGTGGTTACGCAGCACTGATAATTATTACCACGATACTGATTGCAGGCGCTGGTGCCGTAGCGTACTACCTATCTTCAGGGTCCAGGGCAAAAACGGCTTCGGATGCGCAAACCGCAGCAGCACTATCTCAAGCCAAAGCGGCGCTGATTGGATGGGCTACAAGCGCCAGCCGTCCTGGTGAGCTTCCATGCCCCTCGCAAACGACACTTGCTGATGGTACACCCGCAGGAATTGCCACCACACCCTGCAGCGGTCATGCAATCGGGTACTTGCCTTGGCAAACCCTGAAATTACCCGCTCTGAGAGATTCCTCAGGCGAATTACTCTGGTATGCAGTTTCCCCTGCCTTCAAGAACAACCCTGTGTTGACACCACTAAATAGTGACACCCTTGGGGCATTTACGGTTACGGGGGTTACAGCAGCCAGCAACGTGATAGCAATAGTATTTGCTCCGGGCACAGTGCTTGAGTCGCAATCACAAAATCGAACATTGCTGCAAAATGCAGCCTGCAGTACCACAGGCACAACAATCCCAAGAATCCGATGTGCGGCCAACTATCTTGAAGGTGGCAACGGCGACAATGACAACAATTTTGTTACCAGCGTCGCCAGCATCATCACCGAAAGCTCCAGCGCCACCTTCAACGACAAACTGGTTTTGATTACTCGAGAAGATTTATTTCCTCCAGTTGAGGCAAGGGTTGCCAGGGAAATTCGATCGAATCTAAAGAGTTATTACGAAATAAATAGATATCTTCCTCAAGCAGCGCCGCTTTCTGGATCTACAGATTGCGATTCCGGCACCTTCCCTGCCGGAACTTATCGTGGACGCATTCCTCTAGCATGCGCAAATGTCGCCGGACTTACTCTTCCAACATGGTTTAGCGGCAATAATTGGCATCAGATGCTGATTTATGGGGTCGCGCCAAGGTGTACGCCAAAAATTGTAACCACCACCGTGCCTGACACATCGGTAGCCTGGACAAATTACGCCACCGCTCAAGCAGGCCTGTATTGCGAGTCTGTAACTATTAATATTTTTGGCTTTCCTTTTACCTACTTCCGTTGCCGTCCCTACATAACAACAACTTCCATAGATACAGCAGCGCTCGGCTGCAATAACATCGCTGAAGGCCAAACCTTCCTCACCATCGGCTCAAACAATGCGGTAAAGACGATTATTGCGCCAAGCAGCTATAACCTCGCTGGCCAGAGCGGATTACGCACTGCAATTACCGACTACATGGAGGCGGTCAGCAGCAACAATGAGAACAGAGACACCCCGGACAATTACATCTACGTCACACCTGTCAGATCCAGCATCAACAACGATACTTTGCTGTGTCTTGATGGAAGCGGCACCTCACCCTGCATTGCAACCACGCCATGAAAATATGTTTTCAAAATTCGCGCGGGTTCTCCCTGATTGAAATCGCCGTAGTTTTATTCATTCTCGTACTTTTGCTGGGTTCGCTCTTGGTGCCACTGGCCCTTCAAATCGAACAAAGGCAGATAGCAGAGACTGAGCGGGTTTTAGAAGACACCAGAGAAGCCCTTATAGGATTCGCCATAGCAAACGGACGGCTACCCAGACCGGCGACATCATCCACTGATGGTACGGAAAGGGTCGCCACTTGCGTAAGCGAGGCAGAATGCACCGGATTCATTCCTTGGACCACGCTTGGCACATCAAGAACAGACGCTTGGGGCAAGTTACTCAAATACAGTGTCACGCCCGCCTTCGCCAACTCAACATTCAGCTATACGACCCTTACGACAGGATCAACCAAGACCGTGCAGACAAGAAACTCCGCCGGCACACTAATCAACTTGGCGACCTCGGTGCCGGCGGTCATTTTGTCGCATGGCCAAAGAGCCTATGGCACAACCGAAAGCGGCTCCACACTCGCTGATAGTGCCGGACTCAATACGGACGAAGATACAAACAATGCTGGAAACGTCACTTTTGTCCGGCGAGTGTTTTCTGATTCGCAAACTGCGCCCGGCGAGTTTGACGATATCGTTGTTTGGATACCAAGCTTCCTGATACTCAATCGAATGGCAAGCGCGAGCAAGCTACCGAACTAGCTGTTTGAGTTTTGCTTTTTTTGGCTGTTACCTAACGTGTTGTTCAGCCGTCTGGTCGCCGCGAACAAACTGCCCTGAAGCGACTGGTCTAAGGCGGGGCCAGCATCAAAGATACCCGGCCCCGGCGGTTGTCAACCAGCGCCAGCCTGTAACCGCTTTTTGCAGCAAATCCTGCCGCCTGGTACAGGCCGACACCCAGCCCGCTTTCCGACGCTACCGGCCCTTTGAACAATTCGCTCACCCGCTCGCCATCAATCGCGGCGCCATCGTCGCTGACGTACAGCGCCGGGCCATCACCTAGGCGAGCGGTAACCTGCTTCGCATCACCCTCACTGACCTTGTACAGGGCATTCTCGAGCAGGGTATCGGCAACACTGTCAAACAGCTCGGCGGGCACCCGCATCGGAGCGGTCAGCTCAATCGGTGCAAACTGCACGTTACGGCCGGCATAACGCGCCTCCAAGCCGCGCCACCAGATTGCGGCATCGGCCTCGGTCATCGCGTGGTTTTCCGGTGATTTGAGTTTTTCCAGCGTCGCGCCGAGACGCTGCGTGATGTGCGGCAACTGCCGCTGCACCAGCGCACGGAAGGCGGCTTCGTCCGCGCCGCGCATTTCGGCGGCGGCGCAGATTGAGCGCAGGGATTGCAGCAGGTTCTTCACATCATGCGTCAGGCGCGCGCCGGTTTCGTAGATCGCCTGGGTATAGGCCGACTGCTGGCGCTGCTGCTCGCGGCGCAAACTCTCGTAGAAATGCCCCAGCATCTGCACCAGCAGCTTCTGATGAATCAGGATCGCTGGCGACAGCGGACGCGAAGCATACATCTTCAGGTGCAGCGAACCGGATTCGAACTCTTCGATGCTGCCTTCGAGGCGGCCGACATCGCCGTTCGATCCGGCTGTTATCCAGGCATAGCCATTGGTCCAGGGCAGGTCCAGCATGTCGGTCAGCGCGGCGCGCAAAAACTGCTCCGGCCGTGTTTCGGTCTCGGCCAGGCTGGCCAGCCGGCGCATGCGCTGCTCGAAGGGCAGTCCCAGGCCCAGCAGGTAGCGTGACAGCAGTGTGCCCACCCCGCTGAACCCCGCACGCGGATTCCACAGCCAGGACAGGCCGATCATCAGCGCGGCAATCGCCAGCAGCACTTGCATCACGCCGAAGAGATAGGCGCCTTCGCCATGAACCACCTGCTGGTGCAGGATGACAAAACTGCCCAACCCCAGCACCACCACCATCAGGAACAGCACCAGGGTGTAGAACAGGTCGATGATCACCGGGGTGCCGCGCATGCGTTCGCCGGCGGGTACCGCGAGGATGATCAGCGGCAGCACAAAAAGGCCGAAACGTACAAAAGGCGCGGTCTGGCTGGAAATCAGCGGGTCACGCATCAACTGTGGCAGCACCCAGGCCAGCAGCATCGTGACCAGATAGGCCGCGGCGATGATCGCGGCGAAACGCTCGCCACGAGAGACCGTCGCCGGCACCCCCCCTCCGATCAGCGCGAACAGCACCGCGATCCAGGCCGCGATCAGCCACCAGTTGCCCGATAAGGCGAACAGGGTGCCCAGGCCCAGCACCAGCAGGGCGTGTGGCGCGGGTATGCGGCGTTCGCCGCGCCACACCGGCTGCCAGATCAGGAACAGGCCGAAATGCGCCAGCAGCAGGCCGCGTGCCCACCACTCATCGGCATCCCAGGCCATTGCCAGGTGCAATGTCAGCAACATCAGGCCGAGCCGGGTGTTCTCGAAACGGGCGCCCGGTGCGCGGTCGCGCTCCCCTGTCTCGGGATTGACGGACTGATCTGGCATGTTGATTCGTTATACTCCCTGCGGCTAACTGGCGAGGAACTCAGTGCACATCAAAACCATAGGCAAATTCACCGCGCTCGAAGCGCTGCGCACCCGTCTGCCCCTGACTTCGATACTAGTGCTCCTGTTGCTGCTGCTGGCGAGCTTTTTCGTGCGAGAGCTCGCCGTGACTGAAGCCGCGCGCTTCCAGACCGCCTTTTACTCCGCGGCGGCAAGACTGTGCGCGGTGTTTCTTGTGGCCGTGTACGTACTCGCCAGCGTCGCCCGCGAATTCAACGACAAAGGACTCGAAGCCGTACTCGCGCTCGACGTTCGGCGCAGCCATTATATCCTCGGCAAACTGGCGGGTTTCCTGATCTCGGCGCTGATCGTCGCCGTCACACTCTCGCTGCCCACCTTTCTGTTTGCACCGCTGCCGGCTGCAGTGTCGTGGGCATTTTCACTGACGCTGGAACTCGCGCTGGTCACAGCCCTCGCACTCTTCTGCATAGTCACGTTCAACATGCTGCTGCCGGCAGCAGCCTTTGTCGCTGGCTTTTACCTCATCTGCCGCAGCATGGAAGCGATGCGGCTGATGAGCGCCTATCCGGTCGGCAGCAACGACGGCTGGTCGCAGCAGGTCACGCAAGGTCTGGTCGAATTGCTGGCCTACCTGCTGCCCGCGCTTGACGGCTGGACACGTGCGAGCTGGCTGGTCGATGGCGCACCAACATCCGGGGAACTGGCCTCCATCGCCGTGCAGGGTGTTGTCTATCTGGCGCTGCTGACCGCTGCAGCCCTGTTCGATTTCCACAGGCGGAGTTTCTGAATTGGCAACACTGTTCGCCCGCCAGGAGGAGCGTGCGCTCAGCGTGGTACCCCTGTGGGTGGTTTGCCTGCTGGGACTAGCCCTGATCGCCCAGCTGGTGTTGCATGGCATGCGGCCGTCACCGGTAGCCCGCGCCGAGGCGCTGCCGGAACCGCCGCCCGCGCGCTGGCTCGCAGCGGCAAGCCTTGGCGAGCCGGTTGCCGCCAGCCAGCTCACCCTGCTTTATCTGCAGGCCTTCGACAACCAGCCTGGCATCAGCATTCCCTTTGCCGCACTCGACTACCCGCGGGTGCAGCAATGGCTGTCTGCAGCCCTTGCACTCGACCCGCGCGGTGGCTATGCGCTGATGATGGCTTCACAGCTCTACGGCCAGGTGCCCGATCCGGCAAAGCAGCGCTCGATGTGCGATTTTGTCCATGCCCGTTTTCTCGAAGCGCCGGACCTGCGCTGGCGGTGGATGGCCCACTGCGCGATCATGGCCAAGCACCGGCTTAAGGACGTGCCGCTGGCGCTGCGGTATGCGACCGACATCGCGGTCCATGCCGGCAAAGCCTCGAACTGGGCTCGCCAGATGCGGATTTTCATCCTCGAAGATATGGGCGAAACCGACAGTGCCCGGGTGCTTCTGGGGGGGCTACTGGCCAACGGTGAGGTCAGCGACCCCGCCGAAATCCACTTTCTGGCCGAGCGTCTGCAGGCCCTGGAAGCAGCGTCAAAAAAGCCCCGTACGACGGATTCCCGACAGCCATAGTCGTGTACTTGGCGTACAAACAGGCCACCGCCTCAGAGGTATTGACGTTTGTAAGTATCCACTTACATCTCCCTCTGCTTACGCAAAAAAATTATCAATAAAAACAATTGGTTATGTGGCATCTCGGAATGGCTGTCCTGGATAACCCGCCAACAGTGCGTAGCCCATGCCTGATAAGCGACCGGCCAACATGGTACGGAGCTTGCAATTAAAGGAGCGTCAATATCGGCCACCGAGTGGCAAGGAGTAAAAAAATGAAGCGTCAACAAGGCTTTACGCTGATTGAAATTGCGATCGTGCTGGTCATCATCGGCCTGCTGCTTGGCGGCGTGCTGAAAGGTCAGGAACTGATCACCAGCGCCCGTGTGCGCAACCTGATCTCGACCCAGGACGGCATCAAGGCGGCCTATTTCGGCTTCCTCGACCGCTTCCGTGCCCTGCCCGGCGATTACACCGCCGCTGCGACCAACATCAACGGTGTTGCCGCCACCAACAACGGCAATGGCAACGGCCGCATCGAAACCGGCCTGACCGCCACCGGCACCACCGTGGCTGAGGAACACATCCTGGTCTGGGAACACCTGTCGAAGGCCGGCTTCCTGAACGGCTCTTACACCTACAACACCACGGAATCCACCGCGACCACCCCGAGCAACCCTTACGGCGTGCGGATGCGCGTGATTTACGACGGCGTCTATGGCATTGCCAGCGGCGGTTCGCAGCGCCATAACATCAAGACCGGCCCGCAGATCCCGGTGGACATCATCGTTGAAGTCGATCGCAAGATTGATGACGGCCTGCCTTACACCGGCGGCTTCCAGTTCTCCAACTATGCCGCAGGCGGCACCGCCCCGACCGAAAACGGCGCGGCCAGCCCAATCTGCACCAGTGGCAACACCACGGCGGCAACCTGGAACGCCACCAACGGCAGCAACAATTGCGGCGCGGCCAGCCTGCTGTAAAGCAGCGCAGCCCGCAAAAAAAGCCCGCGCAAGCGGGCTTTTTTATTGCCTGGAGTTTTTACCGGCAGAACATTCAGCCCTGCAGCAGCCTGATCTCGGCAGCAGCCACACCGGATTCGGTTCCGAGCAGCACAACGATGTCCCCCTCCTCGATGCACATGTCCGGGGACGGCGTCACGGTGCGCACATTGCGCCGGCGTATCGCGGTGATCTCCACCCCCTCTGACGCCAGGTCCAGCTCACCCAGCCGCTTGCCGATGGCCCGTGCGCCGGCACTAACCGGCACCGAGTGCAGCCGCGGCTGCAGCGCCTGATCATCACTCTCGCTGCTGTCGCTCATGCCGCGGAAAAATCCGCGGAACAGGTCATAACGGTGCTCGCGCGTCTCACGGATCCGGCGCAGCACCCGGGTCAGCGGCACCCCGACCAGCATCAGCGTGCTTGACGCAAGCATCAGGCTCGCTTCCATCAGGTCAGCAACAACTTCGGCAGCCCCGGCATTGCGCAGCTTCTCGACATCGCTGTCATCGATCGTGCGCACCACCACCGGCAATCCGGGACGGGCTTCATGAACTTGTTCAAGTATGCGCAGCGCCGAAGGTGTATCGGCATAGGTGACGATCACCACCCGCGCCCGTGCCAGGCCGGCGGCGAGCAGCACCTCGCGCCGCGCCGCGTCGCCGAACACCACGCGCTCGCCCGCGGCGGCAGCCTCGCGGATGCGTTCCGGGTCGTTGTCGAGGGCGATGAACGGCACCTTTTCCTGCTCGAGGAAACGCGCGAGGTTCTGTCCGCTGCGGCCGTAGCCGCAGATCAGCACATGCTGGTCCGCGCTCATCGACTGCACGGCAATGTTGTGCAGCTGCATCGCACGGCTCATCCATTCACTGGCGCTCCAGCGGCGCACGATCGCCTCGCTGCGCTCGATGACAAAGGGTGCGATCAGCATCGACAGCACCATCGCCGCCAGCACCGGCTGCAGCACATCGTCGTCGATCAGCTGGCTGCCCGCGGCATGGGCAAGGATGACAAAACCGAATTCGCCGCAGGCCCCCAGCGCGAGCCCGGTGCGCAGCGCGACGCCGGTGGCGGCGCCGAAGACCCGGCTCAGGCCGAAAATCAGCGCGGTCTTGGCCAGCACCAGTGTCACCAGCAGTACGCTGACCCAGGCGTTTTCAACGACTTCGGCAATGTTGAGCAGCATGCCGATGGTCACGAAAAAGAGTCCCAGCAGAACGTCACGGAAAGGCTTGATGTCCTCTTCCACCTGATAGCGGTATTCGGTTTCCGAAATCAGCACGCCGGCGACGAAGGCGCCCAGTGCCAGTGACAGGCCGGCCATCTCGGTGATGTAGGCAATACCCAGCGTCACCAGCAGCACGTTGAGCACAAACAGTTCGGAGGATTTCTGGCGGGCGACGACATGGAACCAGGCGCGCATCAGGCGCTGGCCGAGGAACAGCAGCACCGCCAGCACAATCACCGCCTTGGCCAGCGCCAGCCCGAGCATGCCGGCAAACTGGTCGGCGGGTGCCGCCAGCGCCGGAATCAGGATCAGCAGCGGCACCACGGCCAGGTCCTGGAACAGCAGGATGCCGATGATCTGGCGGCCGTGCGGCGAATTCAGTTCAAAGCGCTCGGCAAGCAGCTTGGCCAGTATCGCTGTCGACGACATCGCCAGCGCGCCGCCCAGCGCAACACCAGCCTGCCAGGGCAGGTCCAGCGCCGCGGCAGCACCGACCACCAGCAGCATGGTGGCAATGACCTGTGCCGCCCCCAGACCGAACACGATTCGACGCATGGTCATCAGCCTGGAGAGGCTGAATTCGAGGCCAATGCTGAACATCAGGAATACCACGCCGATCTCGGCCAGACCGCGTACCGCGTCGGTGCTGTTGATCCAGCCCAGCGCGTGCGGACCGATGGCTACACCGACAATCAGATAACCGAGCAGCGGCGGCAGCTTCAGCGTACGGAATATCACCACCACCAGCACGGCGGCTGCGAGCAGTACGAGCACGGGCTGGAGCGTGTTGTGCATGAGAACCGGGGACGGGAGACAGTCCGAATATTGCTTTTTCTTCAATGAATTGCAAGCACGCGGCGAAGGGGCCGGCACAGCGCCTTTGTTATAATCAGCCGATGAAATCCACCCCGGCCAATGGGTCACAAACGGCAGTGCTATCCGCTGCAGCCAGTCCGGCGATCACCGCCGCCCGCGAAGTGCTCGCGATCGAGGCGCAGGCGATCAACGAACTGGCGGCGCACATCGATGCCCGCTTCGAACAGGCAATCCAGATCCTGCTGCAGTGCCGCGGTCGTGTTGTGGTCAGTGGCATCGGCAAATCCGGGCACATCGCCCGTAAGATCGCGGCCACGCTCGCCAGCACCGGCACGCCGGCCTTCTTCGTGCATCCGGCGGAAGCCAGCCACGGCGACCTCGGCATGGTCACCCGTGATGACGTGTTTGTCGCGCTGTCGAATTCGGGAGAGTCAGGAGAACTGCTGATCATCGTTCCGGTACTGAAGCGGCAAGGCGCAAAACTGATCGCGATGACCGGCAATCCCGCCTCGACACTGGGCCGTGAAGCCGATGTCCATCTCTATGCCGGCGCCAAACAGGAAGCCTGCCCGCTCAATCTTGCGCCGACGGCGAGCACTACCGCGGCGCTGGCCCTCGGCGACGCCATTGCCGTCGCCCTGATGCGCGCCCGCGGCTTCACCCAGGACGAGTTCGCGCGCTCGCACCCCGGCGGCTCACTGGGCCGCAAGCTGCTGACCATGGTGCGCGACGTGATGCGTTCCGGTGCCGATGCCCCGCGCATCGCGCTCGACTCGACGCTGGCCGATGCCCTGCTCGAAATGTCGCGCGGACGCATGGGCATGACCGCGGTGGTCGACAGGGACCAGGTGGTCAAGGGCATCTTCACCGACGGCGACCTGCGCCGTGTCATCGCCAAGGGTACCGACCTGCGCGTGACACCGATCCGCGACATCATGTCGGCGAACCCGCGCACCATCGGTCCCGACCATCTCGCCGCCGAAGCCGCCGAAATCATGGAACGCGGCAAGGTCACCCAGCTGCTGGTGGTCGACGACGGCGGGCGGCTGCTCGGCGCGCTGAACATCCACGACCTGTTCCGCGGCAAAGTGGTCTGACCCCGGGAGTCCGCGCTTGTCATTGATCGCACAGGCCCGGCACATCCGCATCGCGGCATTTGATGTCGATGGCGTGCTCTCCGACGGCGGCCTGCACTACGGCGAGCAGGGCGATGTGATGAAAACCTTTGATGTCCGCGACGGCATGGGCATGCGCCTGCTGCGCGATGCCGGCATCACCCTCGCCATCATCACCAGCCGCAAGGCGGGCAGCGTGCGCGAACGCGCCGCCGACCTCGGCATCGAACATGTCGAGCAGGGTGTGGGCGACAAACTCACGGCTCTGAACGGCCTGCTTGCCCGCCTCGGCCTCAATGGGCGCGACGCGGCGTTTCTCGGCGATGACCTGGTCGATCTTCCGGTCTTCGGCATTTGCGGCCTTGCCGTCACCGTTGCCGATGCCCCGGCAGCCCTGAAACGCCGCGCCCACTACGTGACCCGGGCACGCGGCGGCCACGGCGCGGCTCGCGAATTCTGCGAGCTGCTGCTGCACAACCGCGACGCGCTGGCACCGGCCATCAACGGCTTCATCCCCGGCGCACGATGACCCGCCTGACCCACATTTTCCCGGCGCTGCTGCTGGCGGCGCTGGCTTCGCTGACATTCTGGCTGGATCGCAGCCTGCAGCAGGACCTGCGCCAGTCCGAAGCCGAGCGAAACGATCCTGACTTCATCGTTGACCGCATCGTTGCCCGGCGTTTCGACCCCGAAGGCCGCATCAAGCACACGCTCCACGCCGAGCGCATGACGCACTACCCGCGCAACGACATCACGGTACTGGCGTCACCGCGACTGATCAGCGACGCCTCGGGCCGCGCCCCTGTCACCATCACTTCGCGCAGCGCCCGCATTTCCGGCGGCGGTGACCAGGTTTATTTCGAGGACAACGTCCGCGTCGTGCGCGCCCCCTACGATGACCGCAGCGAACTGGTGATGGAAACCGAGTACCTGCACGTCACGCCGGATGAGCACACCGCACGCACCGACCGCAAGGTCACCATCACCGACGCCCATACCGTTGCCACCGCGATTGGCTTAGAATTGAACAGTGAAAATCGCACCGCCAGGTTCCTGTCGCAGTTCCGCGGCACCTACCATGACCCCAAACGCACCGAAAAACGCCGCTAGCCGCATCGCAGCGCTGCTCGCCGCCTGCCTGATTCTGGCGGCGCCGGTCGCGTTCGCCGAAAAAGCGGACCGCGACAAGCCAATCAACATCGAAGCCGACCGCGTCAACGTCGACGATGCCAAACAGATCGCGACATTCGAAGGCCGTGTCGTGCTGACCCAGGGCACGCTGATCATCCGCGGTGACCGCATGGAAGTGCGCCAGGACCAGCAGGGTTTCAAGACCGGCGTTGCCTGGGGCAACCTTGCCTATTTCCGGCAGAAGCGCGAAGGTTATGACGAACTGATCGAGGGCTGGGCCGAACGCATTGAATATGACAGCCGCGCCGACAAGGTGCAGATGTTCAACCGCGCTTCGATGAAACGCGGCGCCGACGAAGTGCGCGGCAACTACATCTCCTACGATGCGACAACCGAGTTCTTCCAGGTCACCACCAGCGGCGCCGCGGCCGGCAGCGACAACAACCGCGTGCGCGCCGTGATCCAGCCCAAGCCGAAAGTTAAGCCGGCGGCGCAGGCCCCGGTGACGCTGCAGCCGGTTGATGGCATCGCTGCGCCACGCGAAGCCCTGCCGGCAGGCCGCTGAACGCAGCGCTTAACCCAGCCCGCTCAACGACATGGACAGCGCTGCTTCACCGGGCAACCCGGCCAGTCCTGCAGGCGATACCGCGGCCAGCGTGCTGCGCGCCGAAGGCCTGAACAAACGCTACCGCACGCGCACCGTGGTCAAGGATGTGTCGCTCGAAGTGCGCAGCGGCGAGGTGATCGGGCTGCTCGGCCCCAATGGCGCCGGCAAGACCACCTGCTTCTACATGATGGTGGGACTGGTGGCGATGGACGGCGGCGAGCTGTTCCTCGGCAACACCCGCCTGACCCACATGCCGATGCACCGCCGCGCGCGGCTGGGCCTGAGCTACCTGCCCCAGGAAGCCTCGATTTTCCGGCGGCTGTCGGTCGCCGACAACGTGCGCGCCATCCTCGAGCTTTATCACTCGGATGCCGCGACCATCGAATCCCGGCTCGATGCGCTGCTGCAGGACCTGCACGTCGGTCATCTGCGCAACAATCCGGCGATCAGCCTCTCCGGCGGCGAACGCCGGCGCGTCGAGATCGCCCGCGCACTCGCCACCGAACCGCGCTTCGTGTTGCTCGACGAGCCCTTTGCCGGCGTCGATCCGATCGCGGTGATCGAAATCCAGAAAATCATCGGTTTCCTGCGCAACCGCGGCATCGG
>JAIENU010000201.1 GCA_019751125.1 Burkholderiales bacterium
CGCTGGCCAAGGCCCGGCCCGGCGAACTCAATTACTTTTCATCGGGCACCGGTACCGGCACCCACCTCGCCGCAGTGATCTTCGACCAGATGGCCGGGGTGAAAACCATGCACGTGCCGTACAAGGGTGCCGGCCAGGCGATCACCGACCTGCTGTCGGGACAGATGCAGTTTGCGTTTTCGACGCTGCAACTGGCGCTGCCCCACGAAAAAACCGGCCGCGTACGCGTACTCGGCATCGGTTCGCAGAAACGCTACCCGCGCCTGCCGCAACTGCCGGCCATTGCCGAAACCGTGAAGGGCTACGAGGCGGTGCAGCTTTACGGTGTGGTCGCGCCGCGCGGCACCCCGGCGCCGATCGTGCAGAAAATCGCCGGCGAGCTGCGCAACATCGCGGCGGCAGCCGACGTGCAGGAACGGCTGCTCGCACAGGGCATTGCACCGCAGCCTTCGACACCGGAAGAATTCGCCCGCGACATCAGCCGCAACATCGCCCTGTTCGGCAAGGTGATCCGCACGCTCGACCTGAAGGTCGAATAAGGCGCTTTCGCCAGCTTCAGCAGCCGCGGCGCTTCAACTGGCTGTCGGCAGTGCTGCGCAGCACCTGATTCTCGCCGCCGCTTTCCCCGGCACGGCGGATCTGCGCACAACTTGCGCGCTCGGCATAAATCACCGCCACTGCAAGGAAATATTCGGGCTTGTCCTGCGCTGCGAGCCGGTCGAACACCGCCTGCGGCGTCGCCGGGTTGCGCGCCAGCGCTGCCAGCACGAAGGTCTGGTAAAGCCTGTGGTCGAGGTCGTCGCGCAGGTCCTTGCGCTGCACTGCCGCCAGCCGTTCGGCGATGGCCGGCGTGATCTTCGGATTCTCGGCAAGTCCGGCCAGCCGTTCATAGGCCGGCGGGCCGGAGGCAATCTGCTCGAGCAGCGCCAGCGGCGTGTTCGGATTGGCACCGACCAGCGACACCAGATGATGCCCTGCACCGGCACGGACAATCGCCTCCAGCAGCTTCGGAGGTGTCGAGGGGTTTTTCGCCAGCGCGGTCACCACATCCTCGCTCCACAGCGGAATCCAGCGCTGGCTTACCGCGATCAGCGCTTCGGGCGAGGATTTCGGATTGGAGGCAATGGCATGGGCATCGCGGTAAAGCCACACGCTGCCGCCAAAAGCTAGCACGGCGCAGGCAATGGCCCCCGCCCCGACAATCCGCGAATCCGTCCAGGCAATGCGTTGCGCGATAGCATCATTAAAAGTGAAAGCCGCAAACAGCAGCGCCACCGCGACCAAAGCCGCAGCAGCACCATAGACCGGCACGAAGATCAGCCCGATCGCCGCGGTGGAACTGGTGGAGGTGAAGACGGCGTGGATGACCCAGGCAGCAGCGGCAAGAAAACCGGCCACTGCGGCCAACCAATAGAACTTGCGACGGGAAAATCGAGTCAGGCTCATGGCATCAACAATAACCGAAACCCCGGTCAACCCAATCCCAGCAGCATCAGGATGCCACCAAGCACGCTAAGCAGCACGAACAGCACCAGCGCAGCGATCAGCATGTTGCGGGTGATCACCAGCCGCGCTGCGATGTCGCGCCGCAGTCCTGCAGTGCTGCCGGAATACACCCACGACAGCCAGGGACCGATTGAGCTGATTGTCGCAAAACGGTTGGCAAAATCCCGGCCGTGGATTTTTTCAGGGTTGCCCAGGCGGACCCACAGTGCTTCATCCTCACGCACCAGATCGAGCAACTCGAAAGAAGATCGAATATAGAGAAACACGACCAGACCGGTGACCAGCATCAGCAGCATCAAGGTGATCCACAGAAACGTCAGCATCGCCCGCACCTGCCGGTTAAAGGATCACGGATTATGCCCGGAAGCAGCACCCCGGCTGCTGCCAACATAAAAAAACCGGGGCAATGCCCCGGTTTTTAACGCAAGACGGTATGGCCGTTTATTTCTTTTTGGCGGCCTTTTTCGCCGGCGCTTTTTTGGCAGGCCTGGCAGCTTTTTTCTTCGCCGGCTTTCCCTTCACCTTGCCGCCCACCGCCTCCTTCGCCGCCTCGCGTCCGGCGATACGACCGAACACCGCGCCGGACATCAGGCCGGTGCCCAGCGGGTAGTTGTAGTGGAACAGGCCGCCGACCATTTCACCGGCGGTGTAGAGGCCGGGAATCGGCTTCCAGCCGGTGGAGATCACCTGCGCCTGCTTGTTGATCTTCAGGCCGCCGAAGGTGAAGGTGATGCCGCCGGTGACCGGCCACGACACATAGGGCGGCGTGTCGAGCTTCTGCGCCCAGTTGGTCTTCGGCGGATCAATGCCCTCGGTATGCAGGCCGTCGAGCACCGCGGCATTGAAGGGACCGCCGCGGCCGCAGGCTTCGTTGTATTCCTTCAGCGTCTTCATCGCCTGCTCGTGATCGACGTTCAACTGCTTCACCAGGCCCTCCAGCGTGTCCGACTTGAAGGGCTCGCTGGTTGAATAGCGCGGCTCGAGCAGGTGCATCGTCTTCGCATCAAAGATCTGGTAAACGAGGCTCTTCGGCTGCTTCAGGATCAGGCCGCCGTACTTGGCATAGGTGAAGGCCTGGAAGTCGATGCCCTCGTCCACCCAGCGCTTGCCTTCGACGTTGATCATCACGCCGTAGGGATAGGACAGGCGGTTGGTCTTGTCGGTGAGTTCCTTCTTGCCGTAGTCGGGCGCGCTGGCGACGATCGGCGTCGCGTGGCAGCCGCCCCAGTGGCCCCAGGGCATCGCACCGGCTTCGATCGCCATGCGCAAGCCGTCACCGTAGTTGAAATTGGAGCCGCGCACCTTGGCGTGGCCCCATTCCTGGCCGAGGTAATGCGTACGCCAGGCAGGGTTGGTTTCAAAACCACCGCAGGCGAGGATCACCGCGCGCGCCTTCAGTGTCTGCAGGCCTTTTTCGCCGCGCAGCTTGACGCCGCGCACCGCGCCCTGCCCGTCGAGATGCAGATCGAGCACATGCGCTTCGTAACGGATTTCGACGCCCATGTTCTCGCAGGTCTTGAACCACTGCTGCGACAGGCCCACGCCCTCGTGCACGGTGCGCACGATCGCGCCTTTCGGCCACTTGATCTTGTCGCCGACCTTGATGCCCATCACCGACTTGGCGAGTTCGAAATGATGCTTGCCGGTGTCCTGCAGCCAGCAGGTGGTGTCGTAGGACTCGTCGATCAGCAGTTTCGACAACTCGGGGTCGGACTTGCCGTCGGTCACCCGCATCAGGTCTTCGGTAAAAGCCTCGTGCGGATACACCGGCACGCCGGCGCGGAAACCCGGGTATTCGTTTTCGGCATCAGGCACGAAGCGGTCGAGTTCATCCACATGGTTGAACACAAAGCGGAAAATCGCGCCGCTGAAATGGGTGTTGCCGCCACGCTGGCCTTTGGGCGCCTTCTCCAGCAGCAGCACCTTTTTGGCGCCGTTTTCACGGGCCGATACCGCCGCCGCGCAGGCCGCGTTGCCGCCGCCGACGATGATCACATCGTATTCCATTTATTGGACTCCTGATGACTGATAAGCAGGTCTGCACCGTCTGCCGCGACCCGTGATTCCGCCGCCTGTCCGACGGTCTTCATTCTGCATTGCAGTATGCGATTGCCGGCAAAGGGGTGTCAAGAAAACGGGCCGCCATACACCTCTATCTGGACTCTTCAAAGACAGCATTTACGCTGGGTTACACTGCCGGCTGCATTCCGGAGGAGCTTAAAACATGAACAATGATCGTCGCGCCGTCGGCGCCCCCACCCGCGAACTCGCCGACTGGATCAGCAGCCTGCGCTACGAGGACATTCCGCCGCGCACCCGTGAAGTGGTACGCATCGCCATACTCGACACATTGGGCTGCGGCGTTTACGGCTGGTGTACACCCTGGGCGGCAACGATGCTGAAGTGGGCGCGCAGCGGCGGCAGCGGAAACGAAGCCACGGTGTGGGGTGAACACGGAAAAACCATGCGTGTCGCAGATGCCGCAATGGTCAATGGTGTTGCGGCACACGCCTTCGAACTCGACGACTATCACAACGCCAAGCTGCACGCGGGTGCGGTGGCCGTGCCCGCGGCACTGGCGATGGCGGAAAAACTCGGCAGTGACGGCCGCGCCGTGGTCACCGCGATTGCAGCGGGCTACGAAACGATGATCCGTTCCAGCCTCGCCTCCAACCCCTCGGCGACACGCCTGCGCGGCTGGCACATCACCGGCATCTACGGCCCCTTCGCTGCCGCGGCAGCCTGTGCCTCGCTGCTGAAACTCAATCCCGAGCAGACCACCTGGGCGCTGGGCCTTGCCGGAACCCAGGGCGCCGGCACCTGGGCCTTCAACGCCGACGGCACGATGAGCAAGCGCCTGCATGCCGGCAAGGCCGCACACGCCGGGGTGCTTGCCGCCGAACTCGCCGCGCTGGGTTTCACCGGTCCGACGCAGATTTACGAATACGGCGACGGCGGCGTGCTCAAGGCACATTCCGATGACAGCGATATTGCCTTGCTCACCAAAGACCTCGGCCGTGTCTGGCATACCGAGAAAAATTCGATCAAACCCTATTCCTGCTGCGGAAGCGCCCACGCCTATATCGACGCCGCACTGGCAGTACGCAAAAAAATCGGTGCGCCCTGGGACCTGAAGCGCAAGGTGAAGGTCGGCCTGTCCAACGTGGTCGATGTGCAATGCGGCTTCGATTACCAGCCGGGCAGCGCGCTCAATGCGCAAATGAGCGTGCGCTACATCATCGCCGCAGCGCTGGTCGACGGTCAGGTGTTGCCACCACAGTTTGAGGAAGCGCGGATGCGCGACCCGGCGCTGGTCAAACTCGCCGCGCAGCTGGAGTGCGAACACGACCCGAAACTCGATGCGCTGTACCCGGCACATTTCGCCGGATGGGTTGCCGCCGAGCACAACGGACAGTGGGTGCGCCAGGACATCCTCAACCCCACCGGTTCGGTCGACAACCCGGTCGATGCCAAGGGGGTCACCGAAAAATTCCGCGGCATCAATCCGGGACTGCCGGTGGACGAGATTGCCCGCGTCGCCCTCGACATCGAAAACCATTCGGTACGGGAATTGCTGGCGCTTGTGGCCCCCAAAAAATAACCGCATTCCCGCCGTCACTGCGGCACGCGCCGAAAGAAGTCCCCTTGGGGGAAACGCTGGAATGACGATCAAAATCAATAACCAATAATAATCATCATGAAAAACTCACCCCGCAAAATCGCAGTCCTCGGCACCGGCGCCATCGGCAGCAGCATCGGCGCCGACCTCACCCAGGCCGGCCTCGACGTCACGCTGATTGACCAGTGGCCGGCGCATGTGCGCGCGATGAAAAACAACGGCTTGCAGGTGCAGTTCAAGGATGGCGCGCAGTTCCAGGTGCCGGTAAAGGCACTGAACCTGTGCGCCCTGTCCGCGGAACAGCCGCAATTCGACATCGTCTTCCTCGCCTGCAAGTCAAACGACACGCGCTGGATGGCGGAATTCATCAAGCCCTACCTGAAGGATGACGGCGTCATCGTCGGCACCCAGAACGGCATGAACGATGACGCCATCGCCTCGATAATCGGCCGCAAACACGTGGTCGGCTGCGTGGTCGAACTGCAGGCGGAACTGTTCACGCCGGGCCAGATCCAGCGCAACACCTCGCGCAAGGGCACCTGGTTCACCGTCGGCGAACTCGACGGCAGCCTGACGCCGCGGGTCAAGGAAATCGCCGCGATCATGGGCAAGGTCGGCCGCTGCGACGTGACCAACAACATTTACGGCGCGAAGTGGACCAAGCTGATCGCCAACACCATGACCATGGGGCCGTTCAGTCTGTTCGGTCTACGCAACTTCGAAGCCTGCGCCCTGCCCGGCATGATGGACATTTCAGTGCAGCTCGGCCGCGAATCGCTGGCCGTGGGTGCTGCGCTGGGCTACCGCATGGAACCGCTGTTCGGCCTGCGCGCCGACGAGTTCGCCGGCTCCAGCGACGAAAACCTGGTCACCACGATGAAAACGCTGATGTCGCATGTCGGCGGCGGCCGCACCGCGCCGATCCACGATCATCTGAAAGGCCGCGAAAGCGAGATCGCCTACATCAGCGGGCTGGTCGCGGCTAAAGGCCGCGAGCTGGGCATCGCCACGCCGGCCAACGAAGCGGTGACCGCGATCGACCGCCGCATCAACCGTCGCGAAATTGCGATGGAAGCGGCAAACTACGGCCTGCTGCGCCAAAACCTGGGACTGCCCCAGGCCTAAACCAAAAAAATCGCGGAGGAGGTTCATGAACAAGGTTCTGACCAGCCGGCAGCTGCCGGTGCTGGCACTGGCATTGCTGTGCGCGGCCGGCAACGGCATCGCCGCCGGCTTTCCCGAACGGCCGCTGCGCCTGGTCGCGGCCTCGGCGGCCGGCGGCGGCACCGACATCATCGCCCGCCTGCTCGCGCAGAAAATGACCGAACAGTGGGGCCAGCAGGTGATCGTCGACAACCGGCCAGGGGGCGGCGGCGTGATCGCCACCGACATCACCGTCAAGGCGGTGCCCGACGGCCACACCCTGCTGTTGCAGAGCGTCGGCATTTCCTATGCGCCGGCGCTGTATAAAAACCTGCCCTTCGATGTAAAGCGCGACATCGCGGCGGTGACCATCGTCGGCACCCAGCCCTTCGTGCTCGCGGTGCATCCCTCGCTGCCGGTGAAATCGGTGGCCGATCTGGTGGCTCTGGCCAAGGCCAAACCGGGCAGCCTGCGTTACGCCTCGGGCGGTGTCAGCGGCGCTTCACACCTCGGCGGAGAACTGTTCCGCGTCACTGCCGCGATCGATGTCGTGCATGTGCCGTACAAGGGCACCGGCCCCGGCACCACGGCGCTGCTTGGCGGCGAAGTACAGATCGGCATTGCCGGCGTCGGCACGCTGCTGCCGCACGCCCGCAGCGGCAAGGTGCGAGCCCTCGCGGTGACCGGCGCCAAGCGCAGCCCTGCGGCACCTGAGCTGCCGACAGTCGCGGAAAACGGCCTGCCCGGTTATGCTTTCGATGTCTGGTACGGCGTGTTCGCGGCAAGCAAAACCCCGCGCGCCGTGCTCGGCCGTATCAATGCCGACATCAACGTGGCACTGCGTGACGCCGAAACAGTCAGACGTTTCGCCGCCTCGGGTGTCGACCTGATCGGCGGCAGTGTGGAAGATTCCAATAAATACCTGCAGGCGGAAATCGCCAAGTGGGCCAAGGTGATCCACGAAGCCGGCATCAAGGCGGAGTGAACATCGCATCAAAACCGGAGGAGAACATGGGCAATACCCTGCAAAAACTGTCGGCCGCGCTGCTTGCGGCCGTTTGCGCTGCACCGCTGGCCGTCGCGGCTCAGGCCGATAAATACCCGAACCGGCCGATCCGCATGCTGGTGCCTTTCGCCCCCGGCGGCGGCACCGACATTACCGCGCGCCTGATCGCCTCGAACGTCACCGCGGCCTTCGGCCAGCAGGTGATCGTCGACAACCGTGCCGGCGGCGGCGGCACCATCGGCGCGGAAACCGCGGTGCGCGCCGCACCCGACGGCTACACCGTGATCATGGTCTCCGGCAGCTACGGCACCAACGCCGCGCTCTACAAGCTGCCTTACGATCCGGTGAAGGACATCCAGTCGATCGTGATGATCGGCGACACCGGATTCATCCTCGCGCTGCATCCCTCGGTGCCGGCGAAAACGATCCAGGACCTGGTCAGCGCCGCCAAGGCCGCACCGGGCAAGCTCAACTTCGCGTCCACCGGCACTGGCGGCATCACCCACCTTGCGACCGAACTGTTCAACCTGCTCGCCGGCACGCAGATGACGCACATCCCGTACAAGGGCACCGGCCCGGCGCTGGCCGATCTGCTCGGCGGCCAGGTGCAGCTGATCTTCGGCGCGATGCCGGCCACGCTGCCGCATGTGCGCAGCGGCAAGTTGCGCGGCCTTGGCGTCAGCACCGCCAAGCGCGCGAACGCGATCCCCGAACTACCGGCTATCGGTGAAGTGGTGAAAGACTACGAAGCCGTGCTGTGGTACGGCCTGTGGGGCCCGAAAAACCTGCCCAAGCCGATCGTCACGCGCTGGAACCAGGAAGTCGCCAAGGCGCTGCAGACCGATGAAATGAAAAAACGCCTCGCTGCCGACGGCACCGACCCGGCCGGCGGACCGCCCGAGCAGTTCATCAACGCGATCTCCCGCGACGTCGAGAAATGGAAACGCGTGGTGAAAGCCGCGAACATCAAGGTATCGAGCTGATTTATCAATAAAAACAATGATGTAACTAGTCAACACCCCATATCCGGCCGCCTCGTGCGGCCGGAATTTTTTGGCCATGTAAAAAAACA
Source organism: Burkholderiales bacterium (assembly GCA_019751125.1). GTDB lineage: Bacteria > Pseudomonadota > Gammaproteobacteria > Burkholderiales > SG8-41. The sequence goes on from JAIENU010000201.1 coordinate 8,347, forward strand.
TTCAATGCCGGCGTGAAATCCGTAGTGGTGGCCTCCCGGCACGCGCGCTCATACAATCCGAAACCTCGGCACACAGCCATCCGTTTTTATCAGCAGTCCGTCAACCCGCATCATCAGGAGAAAGCAGCAATCATGAAATTCCGCAGAGTCGTCACCGACACCAACAAGGAAGGCAAGGCCTACGTCAAATCGGACACCATCATCGACCCAATCCCGATGCGCCCGGGTTTCCACAACATCCCGATGTGGGCCACCAAAAAACTGCCCGCGGAAATGACCACCGAAGACCCGAACACTTGGGAGCTCGGCACCAGCCTTGCCGGCGGCAGCGTGTTCCGCCTCGCCAAATACGATCCGGGCGTCGCCAAGCGCTGGCACGTCACCGATTCGGTCGACTACGCAATCTGCCTCGCCGGCGAACTGTGGATGCAGCTCGATGGCGGCGAGGAAGTGCACCTGACGCCGGGCACCGTGATCATCCAGCGCCAGACCATGCACAACTGGGAAAACCGCGGCAAGGAGCCCTGCATCATGGCCTATGTGCTGCTCGCCACCGAAGGCGCGAAGACCACCGGCTGGGATCACTGATCCGCCTGCAGCGTGAACAACGCCCTCCCTGTTCCGCGGGAGGGCGTTTTTACGTACGGCCCCGCTGCATGCCGGTGATCTTCCGCTACACTCCCGTCCATCAGAATCACCAATCCATTCGGCAGCGGACATGGCCTATATCGAAGACTCCCTTTCCTCCGGCGAAAAAATTGCCGGCCTGTTCGAACAGCACTGGGTCGTACGCATCCCGATGGTGCTGTGGCTGCTCCTCGTCATCACCCTGCCGGTCGCGATTTATGAATACCTGCGCGTGCGCCATACCGAGCAGGGCGTCACCAACAAGCGCGTGATCTTCAAGACCGGGATCATCAGCCGCAAGTCCGAGGAAATGAAAATCGGCTCCATCGAAACCGTCGAGATCGACCAGGGCATACTCGGCCGCCTGCTCGGTTACGGCAACGTCAGGGTCACCGGCAGCGGCTCGAGTACGCTGCTGCTGCGCACCCTAAACGATCCGATGGCGGTCAAACGCACCATCGAGAGCATCAGCCATCCGGCAGCCTGAGCTGCCAATACCGGAGATTTCCATGAGCGATGACATCGGCAAGCTGGTACTGCGTCTTACCCTGGGCATCCTGATGCTGCTGCACGGCATCGCCAAGCTGCGCTACGGCGTGGGCGGCATCGAGAACATGGTGGTCAGCCAGGGGCTGCCGGCATTTTTTGCCTACGGCGTGTTTGTCGGCGAGGTGATTGCGCCACTGCTGGTCATTGCCGGTTTCTACGCACGCATCGGCGGCCTGGTCATGGCCTTCAACATGGTGGTGGCGATCGCACTGGCGCACAGCAGCCAGCTGTTCAGCCTGTCCAAGACCGGCGGCTGGGAACTCGAGCTGCAGGGCTTTTTCCTGCTCACCGGACTGGTGGTGGCACTGATCGGCCCCGGCAAGTTCGCGATCAACCGGCATTGAACAGCTCGCGCCCAAGCTGCTCGGTTTTTATTGCCGTCAGTCTCGACGGCTTCATCGCAAGGACCGACGGCTCAATCGACTGGCTTGAGGCCCAGAACCGTCGCGTCCCAGAAGGACAGGACTGCGGCTACGGGGCATTCATCTCCGGAATCGACGCGCTGGTTATGGGACGCCGCAGTTTCGAGACCGTCCTTAATTTCGCCTCCTGGCCTTACGGCGAACTGCCGGTCACCGTGATGAGCCGCAGCGGCATCGGCATTCCAGACCACCTGAATCACACCGTCGCCACCTCGTCAGCCACTCCTGCGCAACTGGTCGACGACCTGTACGCCCGGGGCCTTCGCAACCTCTACATCGACGGCGGCGAAACCATCCGCAGCTTCCTCGAGGCCTGCCTGATTGACGACCTTACAATCACCACGATCCCGGTGTTGCTGGGATCTGGCCGCCCCTTGTTTGGCCCGGCCACTCGCGATATCCCGCTCACCATGGTTTCAAGCCGGGGTTGGGACTGGGGATTCGTACAAACGCGCTACCGAATTGACCGCTAGTTTTTCATCGGCGGAATACCCGCTGTCCGCACCACCTCCCGCCATTTCACAATTTCGCGGCGCACGCGCTCGTCGAGTTCGGTCGATGACGAAGGCTGGAACTCGGCGCCGTGGGCCTGGAAGCGCTCGCGGATCTCTCGCTGCCGAGGAATCAGCAGCGTCTCGGTGTTGATCTTGTGGATCACCGTGCCCGAGGTCTGCGCCGGTGCGAACAGCGCGAACCAACCGATCGCCTCGTAGCCTGGCAGCGCTGCCTCGGCCAGTGTTGGCAAGGACGGCAAGGCCGTGCTGCGCTTGAGGCTGGTCACCGCCAATGCCCGCACGCGGCCGGCGCTGATCGCCGGCACCGCGGTGGCGACACTGCCGAACAGGATTGAAATCTGCCCGCCGATCAGTTCATAGATCGCCGGCGCCCCGCCCTTGTACGGCACATGGGTCAGGAACAGCCCCGCGCGCTGCGCAAACAGCGCTGCCGCCATGTGCGCCGCGGTGGCAATGCCGGAAGTGCCATAGTCGAGTTCATGCGGCCTTCGGCGCGCGAATTGGATCAGCTCGGGCACCGTCTTTGCCGGCACCGAGGGATGCAGCAGCAGCACGTTGGGCACCTCGGCCACCATTGTCACCGGCGAGAAATCGCGCAGCGTGTCATAGGGCAGCCGTGTCCACAGTGACGGGTTCACCACATGCGAGGTATAGGCCATCAGCAGCGTGTAGCCGTCGGGGGGCGCCTTGGCGACCAGCTCCGAGCCGATCATGCCGCCGGCGCCGGGCCGGTTGTCTACCACCACCTGCTGTCCCCAGGCCTCGGCATAGTGCATCGCCAGCGTACGCGCAAAAACATCGGTGGCTCCGCCGGGGGCGATCGGCGCGATGATGCGCACCGTGCGCGACGGATAAGCCTGGGCTGCGGCGCTGCCCGCGGCCGCGAGCAGCAGCAGCAGACCGGCCTTCATCAGGCAATTCAGGCTCAGGCAATTCATGCGAAATTGTAATCCGGTGCGGCGGGCGGTCGCGCTAGAATGATCGCCAATTCCCCGCATACCGCATCGTGACCATGAGCGCATCCCCTCCCGCCGCCCCGCTTTTTGAAGGTGAACTGCAGGCCAGCATGCAGCAGCTGCACAACGAAATCGTCGAAGCCATGCAGCTTGCACAGAAAAGTCCCGACCTCGACGACCTGTCGGCGGTGTACGCGGTGGCGCTGCTGAAGCTCGGCATGGCCACCGGTTTTGTCGAACAGAAATACCCCGGCTTCGTCAAAGAGGTCGAGGAAAAGCGCCAGCGGGTGATCGCCGCGCTGACCGCCGAACAGCAAAAACACTGAGGCCATGCCAATGAAAACGCCGATTTACCTCGACAACTCCGCCACCACCCCGCTCGACCCCGCCGTGGTCGATGCCATGCTGCCCTTCCTGCGCGAGCAGTTCGGCAACCCGGCAAGCAGCACCCACGCCTTCGGCACGGCAGCCAGCCGCGCGGTCGAAAACGCCCGCGCCGAAGTGGCAAAGCTGGTCAACGCCGAGCCGCGCGACATCGCCTGGACCTCCGGCGCCACCGAATCGAACAACCTCGCAATCAAGGGTGCCGCGCTGGCCGTACAGAAACGCGGCAAGCACATCGTCACCGTGCAGACCGAGCACAAGGCCGTGCTCGACACCGTGCTGTGGCTGCAGCGCCAGGGTTTCACCGCCACCTTTCTCGCCCCGCAGAAAAACGGCCTCGTCGATGCCGCCGCCTTCCGCGCCGCGCTGCGACCCGACACCGTGCTCGCCTCGGTGATGCTGGTCAACAATGAAATCGGCGTGATCCAGGACATTGCTGCACTGGGCGCGATCTGCCGTGAAAACGGCACGCTGTTCCATGTCGATGCCGCGCAGGCCACCGGCAAGGTCGCGATCGACCTCGCAAAACTGCCGGTGGACATCATGTCGCTGACCGCACACAAGACCTATGGCCCGAAAGGCATCGGCGCGCTGTATGTGCGCCGCTCGCCGCAGGTGCGCCTTGAGTGCCAGATGCACGGCGGTGGACACGAACGCGGCCTGCGCTCGGGCACGCTGGCCACCCACCAGATCGTCGGCATGGGCGAAGCCTTCCGCATCGCCGGCGAACTGATGGCGACCGAAGTGCAGCAGCTGCGCGCACTGCGCGACCGTTTCTGGAACCAGATCAAGGATGTGCCGGGCGTGATCCTCAACGGCGACCTTGAGCAGCGCATCGCCAACAACCTCAACATCAGCCTCGACATCGCCAACTGCGATTCACTGGTGACGACACTCAGCGA
>JAIENU010000262.1 GCA_019751125.1 Burkholderiales bacterium
ACCGGCGCCTATGGCCGCGTGCGCCAGCAGTTCAAGCTGTCGATCGGTCGTTTCGAGGGGGTCGAGGAGGCGATGGCGCGCATCGCCGGCAATCTGTATGTGATGGATGCGGCGCGGGTGATGACCGCCGGCGCCATCGACCTCGGAGAAAAACCGTCGGTGGTGTCGGCCATCGTCAAATACCACCTCACCGAGCGCGGCCGCCAGGTGGTCAACGATGCAATGGATGTCCACGGCGGCAAGGGCATCTGCATGGGTCCGGGCAACTACCTCGCCAGTGCCTACATGCAGACGCCGATTGCGATCACCGTCGAGGGCGCGAACATCCTGACGCGGACGATGATCATCTTCGGCCAGGGTGCGATCCGCGGCCACCCCTGGGTACTCGAGGAAATCGAGGCGGTGCGCGAAACCGACCGCGCGAAGGCGGTGCGCCGGCTCGACCGCGCGTTTTTCGGCCATCTCGCGTTCACGCTGTCCAATGTCGCGCGGGTGCTGTGGCTGGGTCTCACCGGCAGCCGGCTGACCGGCGCGGCGGGCGCGCCGGAGCTGCGCCACTACTACCAGCAGTTCACCCGGCTTTCCGGCGCCTTTGCATTGACAGCCGATGTTGCGATGTTCCTCTGCGGCGGCTCGCTGAAGCGGCGCGAACGCCTTTCAGCCCGCCTCGGTGATGTGTTGTCGCAGCTATACCTGGCTTCGGCAGTGCTCAAGCGTTACGAGGATGACGGCCGTCCCGAAGAGGACCTGCCGCTGGTGCGCTGGGGGCTGCTCGATTGCCTGAACCGGATTGAAGAGTCTTTTTATTCGATATTCGAAAACCTGCCGTGGCCCATCGCGTCCTGGATGCTGCGCGTGCTGATATTCCCGTTGTTGATGCCCTATGGCCGCGAGTTCGCGCCGCCACGCGATCCGCTGGGCCATGACGTGGTGCGACTGATGATGACGCCGGGTGCCACGCGCAAGCGTTTGACCAGGGGTGTGTTCATCTCCCGCGATGACAACGATGCGGTGCGTGCGCTGGAACTGGCGCTGGAGGCGGCGATTGCCGCCGAGCCGATTGAGGCGCGGCTGCGCAAGGCGCAGCAGGACGGACGCATCGCCCGGCGTTATGCCGACCAGATGGCTGCAGAGGGCCTGAAGCACGGCGTGATCAGCCAGGACGAATTCGACCAGCTCAGGCGTGCCGCAGACCTGCGGCGCAAGGCGATCATGGTTGATGATTTCCCGCGCGACCTCGGCCGCAGCGAGATCTATCAGACCACGCAACCGGTGACTTTCGAGGCGCTGGCACGCCGGCCCGGGGCCGGGCAGGAGGGGGCGCGGCGTGGCTGATCTCAGGGGAAAAACGATATTCATCACCGGCGCCAGCCGCGGCATCGGCCGCGCCATTGCGCTGCGCTGCGCGCGTGACGGCGCCAACATCGTGGTCGCCGCGAAGTCGGTCGAGCCGCATCCGAAACTGCCGGGCACCATCCACAGCGTTGCCGCTGAAATCGAGGCCGCAGGCGGCCGCGCGCTGCCGGTCATGCTGGATGTACGTGACGAGCAGTCAATTGCCGCCGCGGTGAAACAGGCGGCCGGACATTTCGGCGGCATCGACGTGCTGGTCAACAATGCCAGCGCGATCCAGATGACCGACACGCTGCGCACGCCGGCCAAGCGCTTTGACCTGATGTTCGGCGTCAATGTCCGCGGCACCTTCCTCTGCTCGCAGGCCTGCCTGCCGCATCTGCTGAAGGGTGTGAACCCGCACATCCTCAACCTCGCGCCGCCGCTGGCGATGCAGGCGAAATGGTTTGCCGGTCATGTCGCCTACACCATGGCCAAGTACGGCATGAGCATGTGCACGCTGGGCATGTCGGCCGAGTTCCGCGCGCAGGGCATCGCGGTCAATTCGCTGTGGCCGCGCACCACCATTGCCACTGCTGCGATCGAGGTCAACTTCCCCGAGGCGGTCCTGAAGGCCAGCCGCAAACCCGATATCATGGCCGACGCAGCCCATGCCATCCTGCGCCGCGACAGTCGCCAGGCCACCGGCAATTTCTACATCGACGAAGACGTGCTGCGCGAGGAGGGTATTACCGACTTCACGCCCTACGCAGTCACCCCCGGCGGTCCGCTGCAGACCGACCTGTTTCTGGAATGACAAAAACAAGAAACATTCGCAGGAGGAGAAAATAATGAGCAAAAACAACGACGTATCGCATGTGGTCAAACACGCCGAGGCGCGCACCCTCGACGGCCTGTTCCGCGAGCGGGTGAAACGCACGCCGGACATCGTCGCCTACAAGGCGTACAACGAGGCCCACGCAAACTGGCGCGACTACAGCTGGGCGCAGATCGACCGCCAGATCGCGCGCTGGCAGGCGGCCCTGGAAAAGGATGGCGTCAAACCCGGCGAGCGTGTCGCGGTGATGCTGCGCAATTCACCGGAATGGGTGATTTATGACCAGGCCGCCCTGGGCCTGGGGCTGGTCACGGTGCCGCTGTATACCCAGGACCGTGCCGATAACGTCGCCTATATCATCAACGACGCCGATTGCCGGGTGCTGCTGATCGAGGGTGACGAGCACTGGCAGTTGCTGCGCGAGGTGATGCCCGGCCTGAAAAACCTCATCCGCGTGCTGACCGTGCAGCGGCTGGGCGCACCCGCCAATGATCCGCGCGTGCAGTGCATCGACGACTGGCTGCCCGCGGAAGGCGGCGCCACGCGCCACCTCGACCGTCCCGGCAGCACGCTGGCGACCATCGTCTACACCTCGGGCACCACCGGCCGGCCGAAAGGCGTGATGCTGTCCCACGACAACATCCTCAGCAACACCGAATCGGCGCTGTCAGTGCTGGCGACCGGCCATGACGACATTTTCATGTCCTTCCTGCCGCTGTCGCACACATTTGAGCGCACCTGCGGTTACTACCTGACGATCATGGCCGGTTCGGTCACCGCTTACGCGCGTTCGATCCCGCAACTCGCCGAGGACCTGCAAAGCATCCGGCCGACAATGCTGATCTCGGTGCCGCGGATCTATGAGCGGATCTGGGGCGCGATCCGCGCCAAGCTCGATGAAGGCCCGCCGCTGCGCAAGAAACTGTTCCTGCTTGCGGCCGATGTCGGTTTTGCGCGCTTCGAGCATGCACAGGGCCGCGGACCGTGGAGGCCGTCCTTCCTGCTGTGGCCGCTGCTCAACAAGCTGGTGGCCTCGAAGGTGCTGGCACGGCTGGGTGGACGCCTGCGTTACGCCTTGTCCGGCGGCGCCGCGCTGCCGCCCGACATTTCGCGCATTTTCATCGGCCTCGGCCTGCCCATCCTGCAGGGCTACGGCCTGACCGAAACCAGCCCGATCGCCACCGCCAACTGCCCGTCCAACAACATTCCGTCCAGTGTCGGGCAGCCGATACCGGGCGTCGAGGTGAAAATCGGCGAGCGCGGTGCGGTGATGATCAAGGGGCCCAATGTGATGATGGGCTACTGGAACAACGAAGAGGCTACGCGCGGGATGATCCAGTCCGACGGCTGGCTCAACTCCGGCGACACCGGCCGCATCGGCGACCAGGGCCATCTCTTCATCACCGGCCGCCTCAAGGAAATCATCGTGCTGTCCAACGGCGAGAAGGTGCCGCCCAACGACATGGAGGCGGCAATCGCCCGCGACCCGCTGTTCGACCAGGTGATGCTGCTCGGCGAAGCCAAGCCGTACCTGACGGTGATGGCGGTGCTCAACCGCGACCACTGGCAGAAGCTCGCCACCGAAGCCGGCCTCGACGGCGGCAATGAAGAGGTGCTGCGCGGACAGGCCGCCGAGCAACTGGTGTTGCAGCGGGTGTCGGCGCAGATCACCGGGTTTCCCGGCTATGCCCAGGTGCGACGTGCCAGCGTGACGCTGGAACCCTGGACCATCGAGAACGGCCTGCTGACGCCGACGATGAAGCTGAAGCGGGCGAAGGTGATGGAAAAGTTCAATGCCGAGATCGACCGGATGTATGGCAAGCAGTGATTAATGGTGAATGATGAGTGATAAGTAATGAGTGACAAGGACGCACAAATGAATGCCGGGATGACGCAGTTGCCGGAGGGCAGGGAGCCGACGCTGCGGGTGATTCCGATGCCGGCCGATGCCAATTACACCGGTGATATTTTCGGCGGCTGGATCATGTCCCAGGTCGACCTGGCCGGCAGTGTGCCGGCGATCCGGCTGGCCCGGGGGCGGGTGGCGACGGTGGCGGTGAATTCCTTCACCTTCCGGCAGCCCGTGCTGGTGGGTGATCTGGTCAGTTTCTATGCCGAGGTGGTCAAGGTCGGGCGCACCTCGATCACAGTCGAAGTCACCGTCTATGCCCAACGCCGTCCCGAGGAGCGGGAGTGCGTCAAGGTGACCGAGGCGGTGCTGACCTATGTTGCCGTGGACAACCAGCGCCGCCCGCGTGTGGTTTCCGCGCAACAATAGCCCTGCCGGGATCCTGCCCGCCCTGTGTCCCGGGTGCGTGCCCGGGGGCGGCATGTGAAGATGTCGTAAACCCGCATGCCGGAAACGAGCAGCGGGAAACCTGAAGTTCCAGAAAAGGGGGAGATCATGAGCAAGATGCTGAAAGTTCGCCTGGCCCATGCGGCCGTGGTGGCTGCGCTGGCCGGTATCAGTGGCGCGGCTGTGGCCGGTGGTTTTGGTGTCGGCACGGTCAGCGGCAGCGGCACCGGCAATGCCTTTTCCGGCGGTGCCGCGGTGGCCGAGGATTCCAGCGTCGCCTGGACCAACCCGGCGGCAATGACCCTGCTGGCACCGGGCACTGCGGTATCCGGCGTGGGCCACATCATCATGCCTTCTTCCGACTTCCGTAATGGCGGTTCGACGGGTGCTTTTGCCGGCGCCGGCACCGGTGAAGGGGGCGACGGCATCGGTGCGGTGATGATTCCCAATGTCTACCTCACCACCGCGATCACCGAGCGTCTGCGCCTGGGCCTGTCGGTCAACGTGCCTTTCGGCCTCGGCACCAACTACGACCAGGGCTGGCGCGGCCAGCTCACATCACTGCAGTCACACCTTGAAACCATCAACATCAATCCCTCCCTGGCCTACAGGCTGACCGACAGGGTGTCGGTGGCTGCCGGCGTCAGCGTGCAGAAGATCGATGCCATCCTGACGGCTTTCACGGGTGCTGCCGCCACCGGCAACCTCCGGCTTGAGGCGGGTGATACCAGCTTCGGCTACAACCTCGGCGCGATGATCCAGGCCACGCCCAGCACCCGCATCGGCGTGACCTACCGTTCCAAGGTGCGCTATACGGTTGAGGGCAGTGTTTATTTCACCGGCACCGTCACGGCCGGCAACGGTCTGGCCCGTGCCGACATCACGATGCCGGACTCCGCCTCGCTGAGTGCCTTCCATGTGCTCAACGACAAATGGGAACTGATGGCCGACGCGACCTGGACCGGCTGGAGCAGCATCAAGCGGCTCGACGTCCAGCGCACCAGCGGCCCGCTGTCCGGCCAGGTGCTCACCACCCTGCAGTTCAACTGGAAGGACACGGTCCGCCTCGGCGTCGGTGCCAACTACAAGTACAGCGACCGCATCAAGCTGCGCATGGGCCTGGCCTTCGATCCGACGCCAACCAACGACGTCGACCGCACGCCGCGGCTGCCTGACCAGGATCGCACCTGGGTGGCCTTTGGCGTGCAGTACAAGCCGAGCAAGCAGGGCACCATCGAAGTCGGTTACGCCCATGAGTTCGTCAAGGACTCCAGCATCAACCATGCAACACCGCCGGCTCCCGGACGCCTGATCGGCAGCTTCGAGAACAAGGTCGATATCCTGACCCTGTCGTACTCGCACCGCTTCTGAGCGGATGCGCCACGGCGGTGCCGGCAACGGCGGCGCCAAAAAAGCGGCCTGCGGGCCGCTTTTTTTTATGCCTGACAGTCACAGATGCGCGCTGGGGCCGGTGCTAGAATCGTTGCAAGTAATCAGGAGTTTCACCATGTCCCTTTCCCCTTCGACCCCCCTCGTGGTGCGCAAGGCGGCCGTGCTCGGTGCCGGCGTGATGGGCGCACAGATTGCCGCACACCTCGTCAATGCCCGCGTGCCGGTGATGTTGTTTGAATTGCCGGCAAAGGAGGGGGATCCGAACGGCAATGTGCTGAAGGCGCTGGCCAATCTGAAGAAACTCGAACCTTCGCCGCTGGCCACCCGCGACGTCGCCGACCTGATCGAACCGGCCAACTACGACCAGCACCTCGGGCAGTTGCGCGACTGCGATCTGGTCATCGAGGCGATTTCCGAGCGCATGGACTGGAAGGCCGACCTTTACCGCAAGGTTGCGCCGTACATTGCCGACCACGCCATCTTCGCCAGCAACACCTCGGGCCTGTCGATCAACAAGCTCGCTGAAGCAATGCCGGCGGCGCAGCGGCCGCGCTTCTGCGGCGTGCATTTTTTCAATCCGCCGCGCTACATGCACCTGGTCGAGCTGATCGCCTGCAGCGGCACCGAGGCGCGCATCCTCGACGAGCTGGAACGCTTCCTGACCACCACGCTGGGCAAGGGCGTGGTGCGCGCCAAGGACACGCCGAACTTCATCGCCAACCGCGTCGGCGTGTTCTCGATGCTTGCCACGCTGCACCACGCCGAGCGCCTCGGCATCGGCTTCGACACCGTCGATGCGCTGACCGGCGCGCTGATCGGCCGGCCGAAGAGTGCGACCTTCCGCACCGCGGACGTGGTCGGCCTCGACACCTTCGCCCATGTCGTGCACACCATGCGCGACACGCTGCCGGAAGACCCGTGGCACAAGTATTACGGCATCCCGTCGTGGATGCAGAAGCTGATCGACGGCGGTGTGCTGGGCCAGAAGACGCGCAAGGGCGTTTACCAGAAGCCCGGCCGCGACATCCAGGTGCTCGACCTGAAGACCGGTGATTACCGCCTTGCTGACGGCAAGGCCGATGAGTCGGTCGTTGAAATCCTGAAAAACAAGAATGTCTCTGAGCGTTTTGCGCAATTGCATGCCTCGAGCCATCCGCAGGCGCAGTTCCTGTGGTCCATCTTCCGTGACTCTTTTCATTACTGTGCGGTGCATCTCGAATCGATTGCGCACAACGCGCGCGACCTCGACTTCGCGATCCGCTGGGGCTTTGGCTGGGATACCGGTCCCTTCGAGATCTGGCAGTCGGCCGGCTGGCAGCAGGTGGCCGGCTGGATTGCCGAGGACATTGCCGCCGGCAAGACCCTGGTCGGCACGCCCTTGCCGGCCTGGGCGGCCGATGCAACTCGCAGTGGTGTACATCGCCAGGACGGCTCCTGGGCACCGGCGGGCAAAAACTATCAGCCGCGTTCGACGCTGCCGGTTTACAGGCGCCAGCCTTATCCCGATCGCCTGGTCGGCGAAGAGCGCCAGTACGGCAGCACCGTGTTCGAAACCGATGGCGTGCGCTGCTGGAGCATGGGCGACGACATTGCCATCGTCAGCTTCAAGAGCCGTATGCACACCATCGGCGACGAGGTGCTTGAAGGCGTGCAGCGCGCGGTGGACGAAGCCGAGCGCAATTTCGCCGGGCTGGTGATCTGGCAGACCGAAGCGCCTTTTTCGGTCGGCGCCAACCTGAAAAAAACGCCAGCCGGTGGCGCCAAACCGTCGCAACCCTCGGCACTGGGCAAATTCATCAAGTCGGTGCGGCGCGAGGCCGAATCGATGGCGCTGAAGGCGGCGCGCCAGCTCGGCGTTGCCGACCAGCTGATGGCCGGCAAGCTGGCCGAGGTCGAACATCTGGTCGAGCAGTTCCAGGTGACCACGCAGAAGCTCAAATACTCGATGGTGCCGACGGTGGCTGCGGTCGATGGCCTGGCATTGGGCGGCGGCTGCGAGTTCATCATGCATTGCGACCGCGCGGTGGCCACGCTGGAAAGCTATATCGGCCTGGTCGAGGTCGGTGTCGGCCTGCTGCCAGCCGGCGGCGGCTGCAAGGAATTCGCGATGCGCGCGGTGGCCGATGCCAAGGGCGGTGATCCAGCGCCCTTCCTGCAGAAGTATTTCAAGGCGGTGGCGATGGCCGAGGTCGGACGCAGCGCCGAGCACGCGCGCGAGCTGGGTTATCTGCGCGTCACCGACCGTGTGGTGATGAACCGCTTCGAGCTGCTGGAAATCGCCAAATCCGAAGCGCGTGCCTTGGCTGCCGCCGGCTACCGCCCACCGCTGAAGGCGAAGGCGATCCCGGTGCTGGGCCGTGGCGGCATCGCCACCATCCAGGCCTTTGTCGAAAACATGCACGCCGGCGGCCACATTTCCGACCACGACCGGCTGATCGCGCTGAAGGTCGCAACCGTGATGTGCGGCGGCGATGTCGAGGCCGGCAGCCTTGTGGACGAGCAGTGGCTGCTCGACCTTGAATTGCAGCATTTCATGGAACTGATGGCGACAGAGAAGACGCAGGCGCGCATCGAGTTCATGCTGAAGAACGGCAAGCCTTTGAGGAATTAGGATTGAGGAGTGAGGATTGAGGGGGGCTGGTTTTACTCAATCCTCAATCCGCGATCCTCAATCCTGAACACTGAGGTATCTGAACATGTCAAAAACCATACAAGACGCCTACATCGTCGCTGCCACCCGCTCCGCGGTGGGCAAGGCGCCGCGCGGCATGCTGCGCACCACGCGGCCCGATGACCTGCTGGCGCATGTGCTGAAGGCCGCGGTCGCGCAGTGCCCGGGGCTGGACCTGCACGAGGTCGGCGACGTGATCACCGGCTGCGCGATGCCCGAGGGCGAGCAGGGCATGAACGTGGCGCGCATCGGCCTCCTGCTGGCGGGCTTTCCCGACACCGTGCCGGGGCTGACCATCAACCGTTTCTGTTCCTCCGGCGTGCAGGCTGTCGCCGACGCCGCGGCGCGTATCCGCCTCGGCGAGGCCGACGTGATGATCGCCGCCGGCACCGAAAGCATGAGCCTGGTGCCGATGGGCGGCAACAAGCCGAGCTTCAGTCCGTCGATTTTCGAAAACGACGCCAACTACGCCATTGCCTACGGCATGGGCATCACTGCCGAGCGTGTTGCCGAGCGCTGGAAAGTGTCGCGCGAAGACCAGGACCTGTTTGCTGCGGAAAGCCACCGCCGCGCGATTCATGCCGCCGACCAGGGTGAGTTCAAGGCCGAAATCACGCCATTCGAGGTCATCGAACGCCAGCCCGACCTGACCACGCGCGAGGTGAACGTCAAACGCAAAAGCGTGGCCCAGGACGAAGGCCCGCGCCGCGACACCTCGGTCGAGGCGCTGGCCAAACTCAAACCCGCCTTCGCCGCCAAGGGCAGCGTCACCGCGGGCAACAGCTCGCAGATGTCCGATGGCGCCGGTGCCGTGGTGCTGATGAGCGAGGCCGCTGTCAAACGCTATAACCTGCAGCCGCTGGGCCGTTTCGTCGGCTACGCCGTGGCCGGCGTGCCGCCGGACGTGATGGGCATCGGTCCGGTGCAGGCGATTCCGAAAGTGCTGAAGCAGGCGGGCCTCAATCAGTCACAACTCGACTGGATCGAACTCAACGAAGCCTTTGCCGCACAGGCGCTGGCGGTGATCCGTGAACTGGGACTCGACCCGGCGAAGGTCAATCCGCTGGGCGGCGCGATTGCGCTGGGCCATCCGCTGGGTGCCACCGGCGCGATCCGCGTCGCGACGCTGCTGCACGGCCTGCGCCGGCGCAAGCAGAAGTACGGCATGGTGACCATGTGCATCGGGACCGGCATGGGTGCCGCAGGCGTGTTCGAAGCACTTTGATGTCCAGCCTTTCGGCTGGCAGCAAGGAGGAGGCCGTGAAAAATATTCAATTAAAACAATGGCTTGCAATCACTCTGCTGTTCGGCTGCAGTACGATAGCCGGAGCGGCAGAAGTCGAAGGCGTAAAGCTGCCGGACACGCTGCGCCTCGAGGGCGGGCCGGAGCTGGTGCTCAATGGTGCCGGCGTGCGCACGCGGCTGGTGTTCCGCGTCTATGTCGGCGCGCTGTATGTGACCAGAAAATCAAACAGTGCGGCGGCGATCATCGGCGATCCGGGTCCGAAACGCATCGTGCTGCACATGCTGCGCGAACTGTCGGCGGATCAGCTCGCCGGTGCGCTCGAAGACGGACTGAAGGCCAACCACACGGCCGATGAACTGGCGAAGCTCGATGCGCGGGTGAAGCAGCTGCGCGCGATCTTCGATGCGCTGAAGGTGGCGAAAAGCGGCGACGCGATCCACATCGACTACACGGCCGCGGCGGGCACCCGAATCGCCGTCAACGGCACGGCGCAGGGTGCGATAGCCGGCGAAGACTTTCACCGTGCTTTGCTGCGCATCTGGCTGGGTGACAGGCCGGCGGATGCCGACCTGAAGCGGGGCTTGCTCGGCAGTTAAGCCGCCGGTCCGGCTGGCGGTGCCGCTGCGGCAGGCTCAGCGGCCGCCGGGGCCGGGCGCAGGCTGTCCAGCAGTGCCGGCCTTGCGATGCCGAACCCCTGGGCGAAATCAAAGCTGATCTCGCGCAGCTTGGAGAGGATGTCCTGGGTTTCCACGCTGCTCGCGATGACGCGCATGCCGAGCCGCTGGCAGGTCAGGCTGATCGCCTTGACCCGGGCCAGGTCACCGGGGTTCTTCAGGATGTTCTGGATCATGCCGCCGTCGACCTTGAGGTAGTCCACCGGCAGGGCGCGCACGTGCTCGAAGGAGACTTTGACGCTGCCAAAGTTGTCCAGCGCGAATTTGCAGCCGCGGGGCCGCAGCGATGCGATCAGCTGCTGCACCGCGGCGGTATGCGCCAGCACATCAAGCTCTTCGAGCTCGAAACACAGGCGATGGCCGGGCAGGTCGTGTTCGCGCAACAGCGCGCGCACGCGCTCCGGAAATTCCTTGTCGATCAGGGAATCCGCCGACAGGTTGATGCAGCACATCGGCGCGCGTACATCATCGCGGTCCACGCTGCACCAGCTGATGGCCTTGCGGATCACCCAGTGATCGATTTCACCGAGCATGCCCAGTGCCTCGGCCACCGGGAAAAAACCGCCGGGGGGCAGCAGGTTGTCCTCCTCCTCCTTCAGCCGCAGCAGGACTTCGAGCGCTGTTTCGTCGGCCAGCCGCGGCTTGGTGCCGGCGATGCGCTGGGCGTACAGCAAAAACTGGTCCTCTTTCAGGGCCTTGCGCAGGCGCGCCTCCGGATTGGTCCAGCCGAGCACGTCCTCGGTGATCGTGCGAAGGTACAGCGCGTCGCCGTCGGCGCGTGTGGGGAGACCTTCCTTGGGGGCGTTCATCTTGGACATTGGGCGGAATACTCTGGCGTTAACGGCAGAACCGCGGCCGACCTTTAAGCACCCGGGGGGCGTAAACGATCACGGGGCTATTGTAGCCCCGTGTCCTGATGGCCCTACATGTTCGGGTAGTTCGGTCCGCCGCCGCCTTCCGGCGTGACCCAGACGATGTTCTGCGTCGGGTCCTTGATGTCGCAGGTCTTGCAGTGCACGCAGTTCTGCGCATTGATCTGCAGTCGGGGGTTGGAGCCGTCATCGTCACGCACGATTTCGTAGACGCCGGCCGGGCAGTAGCGCTGCTCCGGCGCGTCATAGAGCGCGAGGTTGACGTTGACCGGCACCGACGCGTCCTTCAGCGTCAGGTGCGCCGGCTGGTCCTCGTTGTGGTTGGTGTTGGAGATGAACACCGAGGACAGGCGGTCGAAGGTCAGCACGCCGTCGGGTTTCGGATAGGTGATCGGCTGGAATTCCGTCTTCGGCCGCAGGCATTCGTGGTCGGCGTGCTGGTGGTGCAGCGTCCACGGCGCGCGCCCGCGGAACAGCACCTGGTCGATGCCGACCATCAGCGTGCCCAGATAGAGGCCCTTGCTCATCCACGGCTTGAAGTTGCGCGCCTTGTGCAGTTCCTCATGCAGCCAGCTCGACTTGAAGGCTTCGGGATAGGCCGACAGCTCCGGTGCCGGTGTTTCACTGCCCAGTGCGGCGAAGGCAGCTTCGGCGGCGAGCATGCCCGACTTGATCGCGGCGTGGCTGCCCTTGATGCGTGAAGCATTCAGGAAGCCGGCGTCATCGCCGATCAGGCAGCCGCCGGGGAACACCAGCTTCGGCAGCGACTGCAGGCCGCCGGCGGAAATGGCGCGCGCGCCATAGGCGATGCGCTTGCCGCCCTCGAGGAATTTGCGGATTTCCGGATGCGTCTTGTAGCGCTGGAATTCCTCGTACGGGCTGAGGTACGGGTTCTGGTAGGCGAGGCCGACCACATAACCGATGGCGACCTGGTTGTTCTCGAGGTGGTAGAGGAAGGAACCGCCGTAGGTGTCGCTCGCCAGCGGCCAGCCGGCGGTATGGATGACAAGGCCTTCCTGGTGCATCTCGGGCTTGATTTCCCACAGCTCCTTCAGGCCGATGCCGTAGGTCTGCGGATCCACGCCGTCGCGCAGTTTGAATTTTTCCTGCAGCTGCTTGCCGAGGTGGCCGCGGCAGCCTTCGGCGAAGAAGGT
The DNA here is from genome assembly GCA_019751125.1 of Burkholderiales bacterium. Taxonomy (GTDB): domain Bacteria; phylum Pseudomonadota; class Gammaproteobacteria; order Burkholderiales; family SG8-41. Next base: position 12,476 of record JAIENU010000262.1, read on the forward strand.
GTATTTCGCGTGCAGCTCCATGCCGACCTGGTGCGCGTCGGTGGGCTGGCCGTCCTTGCCGATGCCCATGTCGCCGGTGGCGACACCTTTCACGCTGCCGTCGTCATTGAACAGCACTTCCGCGGCGGCAAAGCCGGGGAAAATCTCCACGCCCAGCGCTTCCGCCTGCTGGCCCAGCCAGCGCACCACGTTGGCGAGGCTGATCACATAGTTGCCGTGGTTCTGGAAGCAGCCCGGCAGCAGCGCAGAGGGCACCTTGAAGGCGCCGGTTTCGGTGAGGAACATGAAACGGTCTTCGGTGACCGGCGCATTCAGCGGCGCTTCTTTTTCCTTCCAGTCCGG
>JAIENU010000160.1 GCA_019751125.1 Burkholderiales bacterium
ATCACCATGTAGTCGGGCACCAGCTTCATGATCTTCTCGGCGACGCCGCGGTGATCGACGCCGATCATCGTCGGCACGCCGTGGCCCATCGCGTTCATGGTGTGGTGCGACTTGTGGCAGTGAATTGCCCAGTCGCCGAGCTCCGTCGCCACAAATTCGAAGGCACGCATCTGGCCCACTGCGACATCGACCGAGACCTCGGGCCAGCGCGCCGACTTCGGCACCCAGCCGCCGTCAGTGCAGGTGACCTCGAAGTCATAACCGTGCATGTGCACCGGATGGTTGGTCATGGTCAGGTTGCCGAAGCGGATACGCACGCGGTCGTTGCGGCGGACCACGAAGGGATCGATCGCGGGGAATACCCGCGAGTTCCAGCACCACAGGTTGAAGTCGAGCATGGTGTTGACCGAGGGGGTCGCCGCGCCGGGCTTGATGTCGAAGGCGTTGAGCAGGAAAACAAAATCGCGGTCGACCTTCATGAAGGCCGGATTCTTCGGATGCACGACGAAGAACCCCATCATGCCCATCGCCATCTGCACCATCTCGTCGGCATGCGGGTGGTACATGAAGGTGCCCGACTTTTTCATCTCGAATTCATAGACGAAGGTCTTGCCCACCGGAATCTGCGGCTGGGTGAGCCCGCCGACGCCATCCATGCCGTTGGGCAGCAGGATGCCGTGCCAGTGAATGGTGGTGTGTTCAGGCAGTTTGTTGGTGACAAAGATGCGTACCTTGTCGCCCTCGACGCACTCGATGGTCGGCCCCGGCGACTGGCCGTTGTAGCCCCACAGGTGCGCGGTCATGCCCGGTGCCAGTTGCCGGCGCACCGGTTCGGCGACGAGGTGAAATTCCTTCCAGCCATTGTTCATGCGCCAGGGCAGGGCCCAGCCGTTGATGGTGACCACCGGGTTGTACGGGCGTCCGTTCGCCGGCATCAGCGGCGGCTGGGTGTCGGGTTTGGATTGTGTCGGCGCCTCGGGTACCGCGCCTTGTGCGGCGCGGCTGACCGCGGCGGCGCCGAGCAGTGCGGCGCCGGAAGCGCGGAGAAAGTTTCTGCGGTTGTTCATGGGAGGTCCTCAGTGTCCGGGGCGGGCGGCAGTGGTGGCCGCGGCCTGTGGCGTAGCGGCGGAAACCATGCCCGGTGAGCGGGTGGTCATCGCGAACTGCAAGGTGGTGTCGGCAAGCCAGAAATCGCGCTGCGCGTTGATCGCCTCGGTCACCGCGCCAATCTGCTGGCGTGATTCGGCGAGCAGTTCGAATACGCTCATCAGCATGCCGTTGTAGCGCAGCAGGGTTTCCTCGCTGATGCGCGCGCGCAGCGGCACGACTTCCTCGCGGTAATGGCGGGCGATGTCGTAGCTGCTGCGCCAGGCCTGCCAGGCTTCGCGCACTTCCGAGCGTGCACGCACTGCGAGGTCGGCGGCACGGTTCACCGCCTGCCGGTGCAGGTGCTCGGCGCGGGCGACGCGCGCCGAGCCGGAGTCGAACACGGGGATGCGCATTTCGATTTCCCAGCCGGTCTGTCGCGGATCGCCGCTTTCACTGTTGCGCATGTACTTGCCCTCGAGCACGCTGAACCAGCCGGTGGCTTTGGTCAGGCCGAGGTTGCGTGCCAGCGCTTCGGCATCCCGCGCGGCGGCCTGCACGTCCAGACGCTGCGCGAGCGCGGTGCCTTCGATGTCGGCGATCTCGCGCAACTGTGTCGGCAACTCATTGGGCAACTCAGGCAGGCGTTCCGGCAGGCGGAAGGCCGTGGCTGCACCCCACAGCCCGAGCAGTCGTGTCAGCGCTTCGCGTTCGGCCACCGCGCTTTGCCTCGCGCGGGCGAGCTGGGTGGTGGCCTCGGAATAAAAAGCCTGCTCACGCGCCTGGTCGAGTTTGCTGAAATTGCCGACGGCCGCCATGCGCCGCGCCAGTTCGGCCGCGGCTTCGGCGGCTGACTGCACCTGGGCGGCGTAGCTTGCCGTCTGCTGCGCGGCCACCGCACGGATCCAGGCGCGGCGCGTGTCTGCCGCCACCTGCAGGATTTCCGCGGTGATGCGGTTCTGCGTGGCGGCGAAGCGTTCACCCTCGACCCGCGTGCGCAGCGGCATGGTCAGCAGGCCCATCAGGTCGAAGATGAAGGCGCGTTCGTATTCGACAACATCGGCGCGATGCAGCCGGCCGAAGCCAAAGCCGGGATTGGTCAGGCGTCCGGCCTGCACCAGGTCGGCTTCGGCAATGCCGAGTTCGGCATAACGCGCCTGCAGGCCGCGGTTGTTGAGCAGCGCAACACGCACCGCGGTGTCGGCGGTGAGCGGTTGCGCCAGCAGCTTGCCGGTTTCGGTTGCGGCGCGTTCGGCTTCGCCGGCGCTGCGTATCCATGGCGCCGCTTGCTGCAGGCCGCGGCTGGCCAGCGCGTTGTTGACGGCAGTGCTGCCGCCGTCTTCGGAGAAGGTGGCGCAGCCGCCGAGCAGCGCGGTGACCACAAGCATTGCGGGAAGGCGGGTGTTCATTTCATCCCTCCATGTCCATGGTGGTGTTGCGGCGCGGGTTTGGCGGCGGCACCGGGTGTTGCCGGGGCTGTGCCGGCGCCACCGCCGAACATGCCGATGTGGCCGCCGATGCGCGCGGCCTCGTCGTTGGCGGCGCGCCAGGATGCGGGTGGTTCGTCACGCCAGCTGCGATAGCCGGTGTAGGCGGATGAATAGGAGGTTGCCGGCACACGGGCGGCCGGATCTCTGGCTGAATGCGCGGCTCCAGCGGATGGCGGAGCCGGTGGCTGTGCGTGAACCGAATGGGCTTGAACGGCAAGCGCCCACGCGCAGCTGATAACTGCGAGTCTGATACTCATGATGAATCCCCATGCAACATGCGGGCGCAACAAGGCCCGGAGCGGCACAGCCGGAGCCGTGCCGATGCACTACGGAGGGGATCAGGCCCGGGGCGGGCGCTGGGGCAGTTCGGGGATGAACAGTGTCGCGAGCAGCGACACCCGCGGCATGACCGCGTTGGGTGCTTCCGGCGGAGTGGGTGCCGCCACCGGCGGCACGCCGGTGAACACATGGTGGCAGCAGTTGTGGCCGCTGCCGAAGCTGATGTCCTGCGCCGGCATGTTGTTGTCCGGCGCGTGATGGCCGTGGCTGCCGGCGGCGGCGTGGTCATGGCCCTCGGGCATGTCGTGCTTGCCGCTGTGTGCATCGGCCGCAGCGTGCTGCGTGGCACTGCCGAGCATCGTGGCATGCTCTTCGCCGCAGGGTGTGGCCGGCGCAAACGCAGCCAGGCCCTGCAGTGGCAGGGCCAGCATCAGCAGCGCGGCGAGCGCGGAGCGAAAGATGCTGCGAAAAGTGCGGCGCGAATTGATCATTTGTTCAGTTTAAGCGCGGCGGTGAGGCCGGGCAATCTCTGCGTTCGGACTGCAGGCTGATGTGAAAGTTCTGCCGGGCTGATGTTTTCTGCAGAGTCGCATAAAATATTCAATAAAAACAATTACTTATGAATACATTACCCAGTGGCAGCGGTACTGCCGACCACAGTGCGACCCCGGGCTTGGAGCGGCACGCGATTGCGCGATACGCTCGACCCGATCAGCGTGCCGGGGTGATCCGGCGCGTGATGAGGAATCAACAAAGCAGCTGACAAAGAAACCAACGAGGAGAGTCTGATGAACAAGCAATGGATGCAGTGTGTGCTCGCGGCGGTGCTGGCCGCGGCGGGTGTGGCGCAGGTGCAGGCGCAGTCGACGGACAAGTATCCGGTGAAGCCGATTCGCATGATCGTCGGTTACGCCCCCGGCGGCGGCAGCGACATCATGGGCCGGCTGATCGCGCCCCAGATCACCGAGGCGCTGGGCCAGCAGGTCATTGTCGAGAACCGCGCCGGCCAGGCGCAGAACATCGCCGCCGAATTCATCGTGCGCCAGCCTTCCGACGGCTACACGCTGTTCCTGAGTTCCGCCGCGCTGGGTGTCAACGCTACGCTGTATCCGAAACTCAACTACGACCCGGTCAAGGATTTCATCCCGGTCGCGGTGTTTGCCTCCAGCGCCAACCTGCTGCTGACCCACCCTTCGGTGCCGGCAAAAAGCGTCAAGGAATTCATCGCCGTCGTCAAAAAGAACCCGGGCAAGATGAACTACTCGTCCTCGGGCAGCGGCAGCACCCAGCACCTGTCGGGTGAAATGCTGAAACTGTTCATCAAGGGTGACTTCACGCATATCCCGTACAAGGGCACCGGCCCTTCGCTGACCGCGCTGGCCAGCGGCGAAGTCGAGTTCTCCTTCAGCAACATCCCCGCCGCGCAGCCGCTGATCAACCGCTTCCGCGTTCTCGGCATCACCAGCGAAAAGCGCTCGACGCTGATGCCCGAGGTGCCGACCATGATCGAAGGCGGCCTGCCCGGCTTCGTCACCCAAACCTGGTACGGCATCCTCGTCACCCGCGGCACGCCGCAGCACATCGTCGATACTCTGAGCCGGGTCGCGGTGAACGCGGTGAAGCGCGAAGACTTCCGCAACCGCATCCTGCAGATGGGTTCCGATCCGATCGCCGAGTCGCCGGAGTATTTCAGGAAAATGCTGGCGGAAGAGATTGAGCGCTGGGGGAAGGTGGTGCGGGCTTCGGGTATCAAGCCATGATTGCCGGGTGACGCAAAAAGGCGCTCCAAGGAGCGCCTTTTTTATTCGAGCAGCTTCAGTCGCTGCACCTTCCCCGAAGGCCCCTTAGGCAGCTCGCTGACCAGCTTGATGATTTTCGGCGTCTTGTATTTGCCGAGTTCCTGTGTCGAGAAGTTGGCCAGTTCTTCCACCGAGCATTTCATCCCCGGTTTAAGAATCACGCAAGCCATGATTTCCTGGCCGTAGTTGGCGTCGGGGATGCCGACCGCGGCGGCTTCGAGCACGGCGGGGTGTTTGAGCAGGGCTTCGTCGATTTCGCGCGGGGCGATGTTTTCGCCGCCCTTGATGATCAGTTCCTTGATGCGACCGGTGACGAAGACGAAACCGTCATCGTCCATATAGCCCAGGTCGCCGCTGTGCATCCAGCCGTCGGGCTCCAGCGTTTTCGCGGTGTTTTCCGGGTCCTTGTAGTAGCCGGTCATCACGTTGTCGCCGCGGATCATCAGTTCGCCGGGGGTGCCGCGCGGCTGTTCATCGCCGGTGGCCGGGTCGATGACCTTGGCTTCATTGCCCCAGGCGGTGCCGGGGCTGCCGATCTTGCGTTTTGCCGGATCGTAGGGGTTGGTGAAGCAGGGCGCATTGGTTTCGGTCATGCCGAAGGTTTCGATGATGCCGATGCCGAATTTATCTTCAAACGCACGGTGTAATTCCGGCGGCAGTGGCGCCGATGCCGAGCGGCAGAACTTGACGCGCGAGACGTCGAGGTTTTTTTCTTTCGGTGTCGGCGCGTTCATCAGGTAGGCGATGATGGTCGGCACCACGTTGATCCAGGTGCACTGGTGTTTCGCCACCAGTTCCCAGTAACCGCTGACGCTGAAACGGTGCGGCATCACCACGCTGCCGCCGTGCACCAGCGGCGCGACGGTGGTCACGATCTGGCCGTTGATGTGGTACAGCGGCATCGCGCACAGCACGCGGTCGGCGGCCGAGAGTTGATGCGCACTGCTGGTGAATTCACCGCCGGCGCAGACGCTGCGGTTGGACAGCACGCAGCCCTTGGGTTTGCCGGTGGTGCCCGAGGTGTACATCAGCAACGCGTCGTCGGCTTCGGCAACTTCCGGCAATGCGGTTGCGCCCGCGATGATTCCGGGAATGGTGGTGGCATCGGGATCAATGGCAATGACGCGGATTTCGCGCGGGATGCCGGCGAGTGCTTCACGCAGGCGGCCGGCAAATTCTTCGCTGGTGAACACGACGCGGGTGTCGGAGTGTTCCAGCACATAGGCGAGCTGCGAGGGCTGTGCCAGCAGGTTCAGCGGCGCGACCATGAAGCCGCCGTACATCACGCCGATCAGCAGCCGCGCGGTCTGGTAGCCGTTGTGCAGCATCAGCGCGACCTTGTCGCCCTTGTTGAGGCCCAGGCCGAGCAAATACGCCCCAAGCGCGCGTGATTCGTGCTGCAGTTGCGCGAAGCTCATTGTCGCGCCGGTTTCCGGCGCGATCAGCCAGGTGGCGTCGGGACGTTCACGTGCCTGATGATCAACGAGGTGGCGGATCGTGCGCATGGCGTTGCGCCGGATCAGAGGCCGTGCTTTTTGCGGTAATCGCCGAAAATCTCGTCCACCGACGGTTCGCGCGGCGGGATCACGCGCACGATGCGCGTGGTGTTCATGAAATGCCGGTAGTTGAGGTTTTCCGAAAAGCTGTTGCGGCCCCAGGTGCCGCAGCCCATGGTCAGCGAGAACGGCAGGCCGTTGTCGAAGTTGCCGCCGTTGGCGATGGCGTGGGCCTGGTTGACGATCACCCGGCACACCGTCATCTCCATTCCAAGCCGTTGAATATGTTCATTATTTTTTGTGTGTATGCCACAGGAGTGGCCGTTGCCCTGCCAGGCGTAGATCGATTTCAGGATGTCGAAGGCGTGGTCGAAGTCGCGCGCCCTGTAGATCGCCATCACCGGCGACAGCTTTTCACCGGAAAAGGGCGCGGATTTGCCGAAGCCGGATTCCTCGACCATCAGGCATTTGGCATTGACCAGAGCCGGCGCGGTCAGTCCGGCGATGGCGCAGATGTGTTTGACCGGCTGCGCGGTGATTGCCGCCGACAGCTTGCCACCGGGAAACATCGCCGCCTGCAGCGTGGCCTTGGCCGGCGCATCCAGCAGCACGCCGCCGGCGCGGGTCAGCGCGGCGATCATCGCGTCGTAAACGGCGGCATGGATGATCACGCTGTTTTCCGAGGAGCAGCTGGTGGCGTGGTCGAAAATCTTCGAGCGCATGATTTTCTGCGCGGCGTCGTCGAGGTCGGCGGAGTCATCAACGATCACCGCGACGTTGCCGGCGCCGACACCCAACGCCGGCGTGCCGCTGGAATATCCGGCCCTGACATTGGCCTGCGAGCCGGTGACCACCACCAGGTCGCACTGCTTCATCAGTTCCTGCGACAGTTCCTTGGTCACCGGATGCGGCAGGGTCTGCACCAGGTCCTTCGGCGCGCCGATGCGCTCGAATTCGGCGTAGATGTATTCAATCAGCTTGGCCGAGGTCGAATAACCCTTGGGCGAAGGCGACAGGATCACCGCGTTGCCGCACTTCAGCGCGTTAATGATGTTGTTGGCCGGTGTGGCACCGGGGTTGGTCGAGGGCACGACGGCGGCAACCACACCCACCGGGCGCGCGATTTCGGTGAGGCCGAGTTCGGGGATTTCATTGAGCACACCGGTGGAGATCGCGCCCTTGATGTCGCGCATCAGGCCCAGCGTCTTGCGGTGGTTCTTGTTGATCTTGTCTTCGACGCTGCCCAGCCCGGTGTCGCGCACCGCGAGTTCGGCCAGCGTGCGGTTGCGCGCGGGCTCCATGATTGCCCAGCCGGCGGCGGTGGCGAGTTCGTCGAGCTGTGCCTGGCTGTAGCGGGCGGCGATGGCCTGCGCGGCGCGTGCGCGCTGCACCAGCGCTGCGACAGCCTGTGCTGCCGGTGACGGCGCGGCTTGCGAGTGAGTATCGGGCATGCTGCTCCTCCCCGTGCGGCGCTGTTGGGCGGCCTCGCCGCAGCCAGCGTCGTGATGATTGATTTAAAAGACATTATAGCCAGCGCCGGCGTGTCATTTTGCGGGGCCGGTTTTACTGTGCCTGCCGGACAAATATTGCTACACTCGCGGCTCCCGAAAAACGACAACACCAGTTTATGAAATGGCCGACAAAAAGTATTTCAAATTCCAGGGAAAAATCGTTTTCATCGGTTTCGGCTCGGTCGCGCAGGGCGTACTCCCGCTTTTGCTGCGCCATATCGACATGCCGACGGAACGCATTTCCATCATCACCGCGCACGAGCGCGGCCGCGCCGAAGCTGAATCCTTCGGCATCCGCTACGAAATAAATCCCCTTACCCGCGAGAACTACCGCGCGATCCTCGGCCCGCGCCTGACGCGCGGTGATCTGCTGATCAATCTGTCGGTCGACGTGGCGAGTTCGGCGCTGATCGAGTTCTGCTGCGAAAACGGCGTGCTCTACACGGATTCGTGTATCGAGCCCTGGGCCGGCGGCTACACCGACCAGTCGGTGTCGGCGTCGCGGCGTTCCAACTACGGCCAGCGCGAGGAAGTGCTCGAGCTGCGCAAGAAGTTCCCCAAGGGGCCGACCGTCATTCCGACCCACGGTGCCAACCCCGGGCTGATTTCGCACTGGGTCAAGCAGGCGCTGGTCAACCTGTCGCAGGACATCCTCGGCCGCAGCGATATCCCGAAGTCGAAGCCGGAGTGGGCTCAACTGGCGATGGAACTCGGTGTGAAATCGATTCATTGCTCGGAGCGCGACACCCAGTATGCGCTGCCGCGCAAGCGCCCCGGCGAATTCGTCAACACCTGGTCGGTGGATGGTTTCATCGGCGAAGGCTCGCAGCCCTGCGAACTGGGCTGGGGCTCGCACGAAAAGCATTTTCCGCCGGAAGGCATGGAGCACGACTACGGCTGCAAGGCGGCGATTTACCTGAACCGCCCCGGTGCCTCGGTGAAAGTGCGCACCTGGACGCCGAATGCCGGCGCCTTCCACGGTTTCCTGATCACCCACGGCGAGGCGATCTCGATTTCGGATTACCTGACCGTCAAAAAAGACGGCGTGGTGGCATACCGGCCGACCTGCCATTACTCCTACCACCCCTGCGATGACACCGTGCTCTCGGTGCACGAACTGGCGGGACGCAACTGGATCGGCCAGGACCAGCGCCGGCTGTATCGCGACGAGATCACCGAGGGTACCGACGAGCTGGGCGCGCTGCTGCTCGGCCACAAGAAGGGCGCTTACTGGTTTGGCTCCCAGCTGTCGATAGGCGAAGCACGCAAGCTGGCACCGTACAACAATGCGACCAGCCTGCAGGTGGCCGCCGGCGTGCTCGGCGGCATTGTGTGGGCGATGGAAAATCCGGACGCCGGCATCATTGATCCGGACGACATGGATTATCGGCGCGTGCTCGAGGTGGCCAATCCCTATCTGGGCAAGGTGGTCGGCGTGTATTCAGACTGGACGCCGTTGCAGGGACGTAATCATCCCTTCCCGGAGGACGTCGACATGACGGACCCCTGGCAGTTCAAGAATATCCGCGTCGTTTGAGGCCACCCTCCGTTCGTCCTTCGACAGACCCAGGACGAACGGATTTCCCGGTGTTCAGTTCAGCGTGATCTTTGCGTCTGCAACAATCTTCCTGAACTTGGCGATTTCCGAGCGCACCAGTTCACCCAACTGATCAGGGGTGCCGCCCACCGGGTCGGCGCCGAGCTCGGCCATGCGATTGCGGATCTCTTGCGTTTTGATGATCGCCGCGAGTTCGCCGTGCAGGCGGGTGATGATGTCGTTGGCCGTGCCGCGCGGCACGAATACCGCCCACCACTGGCTGACTTCGAAGCCGGGCATGCCGGATTCGTCGAAAGTCGGCACGTCAGGAAAGGCGGTGGAACGTTTGGCCGAGGTCATACCGACGGCGCGCACACGGCCGTTCTTGATGTTCGGCGCCGCGACCGGCAGCGCGAGGAAGGCGCTGGGCGAGTGGCCGCCGAGCAGGTCGATCATCTGCGGCCCGCCGCCCTTGTAGGCGACGTGGATCACGTTGACGTTGTTGAGCAGCTTCATCCATTCGCCGGCGATGTGTTGCGCGCTGCCGGCACCGATTGATGAATAACTCAGTGCGCCGGGCTGGCGTTTGGCGAGTGCAAGGTAGTCCTTGATGTCTTTTGCCGGCAGCGAGGGATGCACCACCAGCACCAGTGGCGAGATGCCGACCTGGGTCACCGGTGCAAAGTCGCGCACCGGGTCGTAATTCATCTTCGGATACAGCGCGACGTTGAGCGCGGCCTCGCCTGAAGTACTCATCAGCAGGGTGTAGCCGTCGGCCGGACTGCGTGCGACCAGTTCGGCGCCGACCATGCCCGAGGCGCCGCCGCGGTTGTCGATCAGGATGTTCTGGCCGAGTTTTTCGCCGAGCAGGCGCGCGATCGGGCGGCCCAGCGTGTCGGTGCCGCCACCCGGCGGGTAGGGAATGACCATGCGTATCGCTTTGGCCGGATACTGCGGCTGTGCCGAAACGGTGCCAGTGATTGCAAACAGCGACAGTGCTAGGGGCAAGGACAGCAGGATGCGCAGGAACATGGGTCTCCTCCCTGTGAACTGCGTGATGAACCGGGCTGCGGTGGCGGTGTTTGTTTTGATATCCGGCTTTGCCGCAAGGGACAGCCTAGAGGAGATCGCGGTGCCGAGGCAAGGGGATGGCGGTTGCGTGATATGTGTTTGATTACAATGTCATTTTCAAAGGGGTGGTATGGCCATGAGCGAACATGAGGCGTTGGCGCCGCCTTCAGCCTGGGTGCAGCGTTGGGCGCCGCAGGTGAAAGCCGGCGGCAGTGTGCTCGACCTGGCTTGCGGCAGCGGCCGCCACGCCCGGCTGTTTGCGGCGGCGGGTCATGCGGTGGCGGCGGTGGATCGTGATGCGGTGGCGATTGCGGCACTGGCGGCGGTGCCGGGCATCCAAACGCTGTGCGCCGATATCGAGGATGGCCCCTGGCCTTTTGCCGGACGGCAATTCGATGCGGTGGTGGTCACCAACTATCTGCACCGTCCGCTGTTTCCGGCATTGATGGATGCCCTTGCTCCGGGCGGTTTGCTGATTTACGAGACTTTTGCCGTGGGCAACGAGCGTCATGGCCGGCCCTCGAACCCGGATTTTCTGCTGCGTGAGGGTGAACTGCTGGAGCGGGTATCCGGTGTGCTCGGTGTAGTGGCTTATGAGCATGGGCGGGTGGCAAATCCCAAGCTGGCGGTGGTGCAGCGCCTTTGTGCGCGCAGGCCGGGTGACGGTGATCCCATGGAAATGACGATTTCCCCAGTAAATTCATAGGCTTTTCGCGCTGCAGCAGCACTTCCTCAGGTTTGACCGGGTTACCTGCAGCCAGTAAAATCTCAAGGTTTATTCGAGCCGGGTTGGAAATGCGGGTCAAGTTCGTTGCGGGCAACTGGAAGATGAACGGCAGTGTCGCCGGCAACGCCACGCTTTTGCAGGGCTTGTTGCCCGCGTTGCAGTCGCTGGCGGGTGTCGAAACAGCGGTCTGTCCCCCATATCCCTATCTGGTCCAGGTGCAGCAGGCGCTGCAGGGTTCGCGTGTCGCGCTGGGCGGCCAGGATGTCTGCCAGTTCGGCAACGGCGCCTATACCGGCGGTGTGTCGGTGGCGATGTTGCGTGACCTCGGTTGCAGCCACGTGATTCTCGGCCACTCCGAGCGGCGCACGCTGTTCGGCGAGAGTGATGCCCTGGTGGCGGAAAAGTTTGTGGTGGCACAGCAGGGCGGGTTGAAGCCGATCCTCTGTGTCGGCGAGACACTCGCCGAGCGCGAGGCCGGCAGTACGGAAGCAGTCGTGGCCCGGCAGCTCGACGCCGTGCTGCAAAAGGCCGGCGCTGGAGCACTGAAGGATGCAGTGATTGCCTACGAACCGGTGTGGGCAATCGGCACCGGCAAGACGGCATCGCCGGACGAGGCGCAGGCAGTACACGCGTTCATCCGCGGGCGCATCGCGAAGTCGGATGCGGCGGTGGCGGCGGCAACAAGGATTCTGTACGGCGGCAGCGTGAAGGGCAGCAATGCCGAATTGTTGTTCGCGATGCCGGATATTGATGGCGGGCTGATCGGCGGTGCAGCGCTGGTGGCCGACGAGTTTGTGGCGATCTGCCGCGCGGCAGTCAGGCACTGAGCGCAGGGCAGTACAAAGAGAGAACAAGGAAAAACAGAACATGGACATTCTTTTGCTGGTCGTGCATGTAATCGCGGCCCTGGGCATCATCGGGCTGGTGCTGTTGCAGCATGGCAAGGGCGCCGACATGGGTGCGGCCTTTGGCGGCGGTTCCTCGGGCAGCATGTTCGGCTCCGCGGGGTCGGCCAACTTCATGAGCCGTTCGACAGCGGTGCTGGCGACCATCTTCTTCCTGACCAGCATCGGCCTCACGGTGTTTGCGGGCAAGACGGTCAGCGGCGAGGGCGTGATGTCGAAGGCCGTTGAGCCGGCGAAATCCGACGCTGCACCGGGGCAGATCCCGGTGCCGACGACCACGCCGGGCGCGGCTCCGGCCCCGGTGATTCCGGTGCCCTCGGCGCCGGCCCAGAAAGCCGGAGATTTGCCGAAATAAGCAGTTTGCAGGGCCGGCGGCGAGAGTGCCGGAGCAGTGCAGCGTCGACGTGGTGGAATTGGTAGACACGCCGTCTTGAGGGGGCGGTGGCGAAAGCCGTGAGAGTTCGAGTCTCTCCGTCGACACCAGAATTTGCAGCAGGTTTTTCAGCAACAGTTTGCAGCAGGGGTAACAGGGCGGCCGGCCCATCCGGCCTGAGCCATCACACGCCGCAAGGCGTCGCCGAAAGCAGCAGATGCTCGACGGGTATTTTCCGATTCTGATGTTCCTCGCCGTGGGCGCAGCCTTCGGTGTCGGCCCGGTCATCGGCGGGTGGGTGGTCAGCCGCCTGGTCGGTTCGAATCGTCCCAATGCACAGAAACTCTCCCCCTACGAGTGCGGCTTCGAAGCCTTCGAAGACGCGCGCATGCGCTTCGATGTGCGCTACTACCTCGTCGCCATCCTGTTCATCCTGTTCGATCTCGAAATCGCCTTCCTGTTTCCCTGGGCCGTGGTGCTGCAGGAAATCGGCATGTTCGGTTTTGTCGCAATGATGATCTTCCTCGCCATCCTCGTCGTGGGTTTTGCCTACGAGTGGAAAAAAGGCGCGTTGGATTGGGAGTGAGCCATGGGTGCCGTTGAAGCCATCAATCAGGATCTGAGCGAACGCGGGTTTTTCACGACCTCGGTCGATGCGCTGGTCAACTGGACGCGCACCGGC
>JAIENU010000233.1 GCA_019751125.1 Burkholderiales bacterium
GAAGGTGTCGGCACCACGCTCGACGCCACTGAAGTCTGCCGCGACTCGGGTTATCTCTGCGCCCAGGGCCGCAACTTCCAGGTTGCGCGCTGGGAGCTGGACAAAGGCCGGCTGCGCATCCGCGTGCCTGCGGTCGAGTACTACAGCGGAGAAACCGGGCGTCGCATCCGCGAAGCGGTGATCGAAGGCATCAAGGTCTGGGACGGCCACCCCTTCCCGCTGGTCATCGACAGCGGCAAATACACGCTGCGCCTGTGGGACATCCGCGTCGTCTGGACCCAGGGCATGAACAACCACGCCGCGGGACAGGCCCGCGTTGGCTGGCAGATCAAGGGCAAGCGGTTGAAACTGGAGACCGACGGCATGGCGGTGGTGATCCCGCCGCATGCCGCGGGCGGCGTGGATGACCGTCTGTACGATTACATCAAGGCCGTGGCGATCCATGAAATGGGCCACGCACTGGGTGTGATGTGGCACAGCGACTCGACGCGCGACATCATGTATGCGCAGATGCTGCCGAAAACCGTGCCCGAACTGTCGGACCGTGACCTGCGCACCATGGAAGCGCTGTATGCGCTGCCGAACGGTGCCAAGGTCGAATAAACACGGTCGAATGAATCCTGCCCCTCAATCCTCGCCTCTCAATCCTAGCCCAACATGACCGACCGCGCCCGCCTGCTCGACACCGACGGCTTCAACCAGATCGCCCGCACCGGCGACGGCTACTGCCTCTACAACCGCAACGACCGCTATGTCGGCCCGGCCATCGAAACCTACGGCGAATTCAGCGCGCACGAGCGCGACCTGCTGCTTCAGCTCTGCACGCCGGGCGACGTGGTGTTCGAGGTCGGCGCCAACATCGGTGCGCACACCGTTCCGCTGGCCCGCCGCGTCGACCCCGGCGGCGCGGTATACGCCTTCGAGCCGCAGCGCGTGGTGTTCCAGGCCCTTTGCGCCAACATCGCGATCAACAGCCTCGCCAACGTGCACTGCCACTGGATGGCGCTGGGCGAAGCGGCAGGCACGATCAACGTGCCCTACCTTGATCCCGCCAAACGGCAGAACTTCGGCGGCCTGTCGATGGGCGGCAATTCGGCGCGGTCGGAAACCGTGGACTGTCGCACGCTGGATCATTTCATCGACCTGCCGCGGCTGCGGCTGGTCAAGATTGATGTCGAAGGCATGGAACAGGCCGTGATCAGGGGCGGACACCGGCTGCTCGACAAGTTCAAGCCGCTGCTTTACCTGGAAAATGACCGAGTCGATCAGTCGGAATCGCTGATACGGCTGCTCGACAGCCTCGGCTACGATCTCTACTGGCACCTGCCGCCGCTGTTCAACAAAAACAACTTCTACGGCGTTGCCGAAAACATTTTCCCGAAACTCGCTTCATTCAACATGATCGGCGTGCATCGGGAAAATACGGTGGCGAAGCCGGGACTGCCGAAAATCACCGACTTCAGCGCCCATCCTCTGAAACGCTGACCTGTTTTTTGGCGGGTGGCGTCAGCCCCATCGATACATAGATTTCGGTGAGCTGCTCGATGCCCATGTCGGCCGGCTTCACCCACTCCACCGGCACATAAAGCAGTCCGCCGCCGATCGGCACCGGTGCGGTGGGCACCAGCACCGCGAAATAATCGCGGCCGTCGATCTGCACCGGATCGGCATTGGGCGCCAGCGCCAGCACCGCGACGCCGTCACCGCCGAAAAAGCACCACACCGCGCTCATCGCACCGATATCACCCTGTTTGGATTCGAGCAGACCAATGAAGCGCTGGGTGAAGTCGTAAAGGCTGCCGATCAGCGGGATGCGTCGCAGCGTGACATCAAGAAACTGCGCGAGCGGCTTGCGCAAGCCCAGGCGCAGCGCCAGTCCGAGCACATAGATCGCCACCATCAGCACCAGCGTGCCCAGCAGGTAGGGCACAGTCGAAGTGCCGGACACCGTATACCCCAGTGCCAGGAAAAACTGCCCGACCTGGCTCTCGGGACCGAGATAACGGTTGAGCAGGCCGATCAGCCAGCCCAGCACCAGCAGGGTCAATGCCAGCGGCAAAAACACCACCAGCCCGGCGAGCCAGGTGGCGATGATCGAATCGAAACTGCGCCTGAACATTTCTCCCGCATCCTCATGTAAGTTTTACCGGCCATCAACGACTACAATGCCATGCCGGGCAATGCGAAGCTTGGCTGATCCCGTGGAGATTGTCGATGAAACGCTGGTTGTTCCCGTTGCTGACTCACACCCTCGCCCTGGGCCTGGGCTTCGGGCTGGGTGTCTACCTGCTGCCGATCCTGACTGCGCCGCAGGCACCCACCGCCAGCGAAGTGCAGGCCAGCGCCGGCGACGTGCTGTACAAGGCCGAGTTCCGCCGCAACCTGAAAGACAGCGATACCTTCCACTGGGGTGAAGGTACCGTGTCCATCGGCCGCCAGAGCATTTCACTCGCCGGGCGCATCGCACCGGGGCCCGACTACAAACTCTACCTGTCGCCGGAATTCGTCGAGACCGAGGCCGACTTCAAGCGCCTGAAATCGCGCATGGCGCGTGTCGGAGACGTGAAGACCTTCGACAATTTCATCGTGGCAGTACCCTCGAACATTGATCCTGAGAAGTACCGCGCGGTGATCATCTGGTGTGAGGCCTTCAGCGAGTTCATCACGGCGGCGCAATACCGCTGAAGCGCCCGACGCCGATCATGGCACCCGCCTCCTACGCCCCGGTCATCGAATTCTGGTTTGGCACCGCAAAAAACGACGCCACAACGGCGCGCGAGCAGAAAAAACTGTGGTGGGGCAAAGACGAGGCCATCGACGCCGACATCCGCAACCGCTTCGGCCGGCTGGTCACGGCAGCGGCCGCTGGCGCGCATGCCGGCTGGGCTGACACCCCCCGCGGGCGGCTGGCGCTGATCCTGCTCTTTGACCAGTTCCCGCGCAACATGCACCGCGGCTCGGCGCGCGCCTTCGAGCACGATGCACTGGCGCGGCGGCTCGCCGTGGACGGCATCGAAAGCGGCGCCGACCAGGGCCTGCGGCCGATTGAACGGGTGTTTTTCTACCTGCCGCTGGAACATTCGGAATCCCAGCAACTGCAGGAGCGCTGCGTCGAGCTGTTCCTGAAACTTGCGGCTGCCGCGCCGGAAGCGGAGCGTGAACTGTTTCGCGGCTACGTCAACTACGCGGAGCGCCACCGCGACATCATCAACCGCTACGGCCGCTTTCCGCACCGCAATGCCGTGCTGGGGCGCGATTCGACACCGGACGAAACGGAGTTCCTGAAACAGCCGGGTTCGTCGTTCTGAAAACGCCTCAGCCGGCCGCGCTCGGCGGAAGGTGATTGATGTTCAGCCAGTAATGGGTGATGGCGCCGATCTCCCGCGTGAACTCGTCAATATCGAGCGTCTTGCAGACATAACTGTTCGCACCGAGCAGGTAGCATTGGCGCAGATCATCCTCCTGGGTCGATGAGGTCAGCACGATCACCGGCAAAAAGCGGGTGCGCGGCTCCGCGCGAACCCGGCGCAAGACCTCGTAGCCGTCAATCTTGGGCAGCTTCAAATCGAGCAGTACAAAGGCTGGCACGGGCGCGCCGGGATCCAGCAGCAAATCGAGAGCCTGCTGGCCATCCCGGGCCACCAGAATCTCGCGCGCCGTGCCGTTCTTGCGGAACGCGCGCAGCGCGAACATTTCGTCGGTGGCGTTGTCCTCAACCAGCACTATCGGGGATAAATCCATTCATCGGCCTCAAACCGGCAAGGTGAAATAAAAAGTGGCGCCTTTGCCCGGCGCGCCCTCTGCCCGGATCGCCCCGCCATGACGCTGGATGATGCGCTGCACCGTGGCAAGCCCGATGCCGGTGCCCGGAAACTCATCGTCCCGGTGCAGGCGGTGAAAGGGCATGAACATTTTGTCGGCATGCAGGGGGTCGAATCCCGCGCCGTCATCCCGAACAAAAATGACAGGGCCACCCTCTCCGGATTCTGCACCGACCTCGATCCGGGCCTCATCCTTCCCGCCGGTGAACTTCCAGGCATTGCCCAGAAGATTTTCCAGGACCAGGGTCAGCATCTTCGGATCACCGCGGACCTCCAGTTTTTCCGGAAGCAGCACCACCACCTTCCGCTGGGGTTCCAGCCTGCGCAGCCTCTCCAGGATTTTGCCGGCAATCGGGCAAAGATCGACGACTTCGACCGACAGTTCGGCGCGGCTCAGTCGCGAGAGCTGCAGCAGGCCTTCAATCAGGCTGCCCATGCGCTGGCTCGATTCGCGCATGTTCGCCAGCAGGTCCCGCCCGGCGGGATCGATTGAGCCGGCATAGTCAGTTTCGAGAATTCGGGCGATTCCGGCGATGGCGCGTAACGGCGTTCGCAGGTCGTGCGAAATCGAGTAACTGAAGGCCTCCAGTTCAGCAGTCCGCTCGCGCACACGCGTTTCGAGATCCGCATTGAACTGGGCAATGCCTCCCTCCGCACGCATCCATTGCACGTACAGCACACCGAGCGAGAGAAACAATACGGCCGTCAGAGCCGCGACGCCCAGCGACCGGTTGCGCCAGTCTGCCAGCACCGTGTCGGTTGCCACACCGACCGACACAAAAAAAGGATATCCCTTGAGCGCCGAATAATTGTAGAGGCGTTCCCGGCCGTCTGATGCCGCAACAATCTTCAAGGACGCCTTCGACCGGCCATCTGCGAGCACGGCGCGCGTGGGGCTGTCCGCAGGGAGCGGCTTGTTGATATTGGCCTCAATGACCGGCCAGCGCATGGCGAGCTTGAAATTGTCCCTTCTGTACACAGCAACATTACCGCCGCTGCCCAGCTCCACTTCCTTGAACAACGACAGAAAGTAGTCCACACGGATGCTGAAGCCGGCCATGCCGGCAAACTGGCCGTCGCTATCCCGGAGGGCGCGAGCCACAACCAGGACCTGCTGCCCGGATGTCCGGCCGATGATCACATCGGAGAACACAATCCAGTCATCGTTTTTCGCGCGCAACTCCTGAAAATGCGCACTGTCCGCGATGTTGACCCGGCGCACCTCGCCCGCCCCGGCCGCGTAGAGAAGATCACCCTCAGCGTTAAAAATCCTGATGCCGGACACTTCCGGGTAATCGGCCACCTTGGCCTTCAACTCGCTGAGCAGCGCCTTTTCGTATTGGGGAAGCGCCTCGAGACGCAGGGCCTGCGGTGGAATCAACATCGAAATTTCCCGCAGCTCCGCTTCCGCGTTGCGGAAGGTCGCTTCCAGCCGCGCTTCGATCAATGCCGCAAAATCCTGGGAGGTGGTTTGAGCTTCACGCAGCGTTTGCTGGTAAGACGACCAGAGCAGATAAGCGACCAGGGCAACCACGGTCACCAAAGCGAGCGACAAACCCGCCATCATGCGCTTGCGCCGCTGAAGATAAGTTTTAATCATTGGAGGGTCCGAGAGGCCCGGGCAGGTTTTGGATAGGCCCGGGTCTAGCGCAACTCCTCAACCCGGACCTGGACCCCGCGCCGCTCCTCGGCGCGGCCGCTGCTGCGGCCGAGCAGAACAGACCGTTCGTCGCTGCGCGCGTCACCGCTGCCCCCGAGGTCAATCCATTCCCCGAGGCGCCCCGATACCGTCGTCGTCACGCGCTGCACGTTGACAGCCCCGCGACGCTGTTCATCAAAGGTCTCGCGCTGCGGATTGATGTCGAGTGTGACGACATCGCCCTGCAGCCGGGGCAGGACATGGAAACCGGTAGTGGTATCGCGGTATTCGGTGCTTTCGACCACGCGATCGACAATCTGGCCGTTGACCACGGTGCGCAGCACCTGGCGGTTGGGCACCGGCCGCGATTCACCGAGGCGGATGAAGGCACTGTAGCCCTCGAGCACCTGCACCGTCTGCGCGATGCGCTCCTGCCCGGTCTGGTTGGTTTCGACCACCCGCGCGCGCAGACGGTCGTCGCCCTCGCGCAGCACGACCTGGCCACCCTCGCGTGAACCGCTGCCCGGCAGCGTCACCCGGGCATCACTGCCGCCGATGCTCCCCGACAGCTCGGCTTCTCGCCGCGCGCGTTCGCTGTCGGCCACCTGGCGCACGGTGATCAGCAGCCGGCGCGGCGCGGTGTCGATGCTCGCCAGCACCTTGCGCAACTGGACGAGTTCGGCCGGCGTGGCGCGGATCACCAGCTGGTTCTGGAAGCTGCTGATGCTCGACTCGCGGCCGAGCAGCGGCTGCAGCACCGGGATCACCTGCTCGGCCTGGCGGTAACGCAGGGGGATGACTTCGACCATGGCCTGGG
This sequence comes from Burkholderiales bacterium, assembly GCA_019751125.1. GTDB lineage: Bacteria > Pseudomonadota > Gammaproteobacteria > Burkholderiales > SG8-41. The sequence continues at coordinate 6,278 of JAIENU010000233.1, forward strand.
CAGTGACCACGGCGGCAGCCAGCAGCAGGGCCAGACCGGCGAAGCGGCTTAGCCATCGTGAAACGGGGCGGGATGCAGGGTTCATCACGGGTTCATTATGGGTTCATTATGGATTCAACGCCGGGTTGCAGACCTCAGTGTACGTGCCGGCCTTGGCGCCGGACAATAAAATTTCGCCTTTACAATCATGTGCTTGTTGATTAGAGTCCGCGCATGAAAAAAGCTGCCGCCCTGCTTTTGCTGCTGCTTCTGCCGTCGCTGCCCGCACAGGCCAATGACGCCACGGAGCCTCCGGGTTTTGCCGCCGGCAACAGTGCCGCGCCCGCCGAGGGCGTGTTCGGCCAGGCCCAGGAACTGGTGCTGCGCGCGCTGAGCTTCATCGGCGTGCGCTACAAATGGGGCGGCCACTCGCCCGACACCGGTTTCGACTGCAGCGGCCTGATCCGTTACGTCTACCAGCAGGTCACCGGCCAGGTTTTGCCCGGCAACGCGCGCGAAATCAGCGAAGTCGGCATCAGCGTCGATCGCAGCGACCTGCGCCCCGGTGACCTGGTGTTCTTCAACACACTGCGCCGGCCGTTTTCCCATGTCGGCATCTATCTGGGCGAAGCGCGTTTTGTGCATGCCCCCAGTCGCGGCGGCCGCGTCGAAATCGTCGACATGACCGACCGCTACTGGCAGAAACGTTTTAACGGCGCCCGACGCCTGGCGATTTAGCCGTTCCCCGGCGCTGCGTCGCTCCCCCTTCCCGCTTCAGTGTTGCCGCTTCCGGATGGGTCCAGCCCAATCTCGGATAACAATAGTTCTCATTACACTTGCGTAATGAGAACAATTCTTGATAATATCCAGCCTTCCAGAATATTTCGCCCGATACCTATCATTAACCTATTGTTATATAAGGATTTTTTTATGAAGCCCTTGAAGGCCCTTGCAATCAGCCTGGTGCTGGCCGCCACATCAGCCCTGGCCCAGGAGAACGTGCTGAACCTGTACTCCTCGCGCCACTATCAGACCGATGACGCGCTGTACGCCAATTTCACCAAGGCCACCGGCATCAAACTCAACCGCATCGAGGCCGGCGAAGATCCGCTGATCGAGCGCATCCGCAACGAAGGCGCGGCCTCGCCCGCCGACGTGCTGGTGACGGTGGATGCCGGCCGCCTGTGGCGCGCCGAACAGATGGGCCTGTTCCAGCCGGTCGAATCAAAAGTGCTGGCGAGCCGCCTGCCCGACAACATGCGCAACCCGAACAACCAGTGGTTCGGCTTCTCGGCGCGTGCCCGCGTGCTGGTCTACAACAAGTCGATGCTGAAGGCCGGCGAAGTGCTGAACTACGAAGACCTCGCCGATCCGAAACTGAAGGGCAAGGTGTGCACCCGTTCCGGCGGCCACATCTACAACCTGTCGCTGATGAGTGCGCTGATTGAACACTGGGGCGAGGCCAAGGCCGAAGCCTGGGCCAAAGGTGTGGTGGCCAACCTGGCGCGCGCACCGCGCGGCGGCGACACCGACCAGATCAAGGCGGTGGCGGCCGGCGAATGCGCGGTGGCGATCAGCAACAGCTATTACTACGTGCGCATGATGCGCTCGGAGAACGCCGATGACCGCAAGGTGATCGACGCCACCGCGCTGGTGTGGCCCAACCAGAAAAGCTTCGGCACCCACATGAACGTGTCGGGCGCCGGTGTGCTGAAGACCGCAAGGAACCGCGACGCCGCGTTGAAATACCTGGAATATCTGGCGGGCGACGCCGCGCAGGGCTATTTCGCCGACGGCAACAACGAATGGCCGGTGGCCAGGGGCGCCCCGCTCAACAACAAGGCGCTTGCCGCGCTGGGCAGCTTCAAGCAGGACACGCTGAACATCAGCGCGCTGGGCAAGAATCAGGCGCTGGCGCAGAAGATTTTCGACCGCGTCGGCTGGCGCTAGTCACCCGAAGCCTGCGCCCCGCCCGCGGGGCGCAGGATCATCCTGGAGAGCAGGATCAACGGCAGCAGCCCGACCAGCACAATGGTCAGCGCTGCCGTTGACGCTTCAGCAAGCCGCTCATCGGCGGCCAGGTTGTAGGCCTGCACTGCCAGCGTGTCGAAATTGAAGGGGCGCATCACGAAGGTTGCAGGCAGTTCCTTCATCACGTCAACGAACACCAGCAGCCCCGCTGACAACGCGCTGCGCCACAGCAGCGGCGCATGCACCCTGAGCAGCGTCGCCGAAGGGCCGTAACCCAGCGAGCGTGCGGCATCGTCCATGCTCGGCGTGACCTTGGCCATGCCAGCCTCAACCGCCTGCAGCGACACCGCGAAAAAGCGCACCAGATAGGCGTAGACCAGCGCGGCAATGCCGCCGGTCAGGATCAGACCGGGATGGGCGCCGGTTGCCGTCTCGATCCAGCCTGCGATCAGGTGATCGAGCCGCGTCACCGGGATCAGCACGCCGACCGCGATCACCGCGCCAGGCACCGCGTAGCCCAGTCCGGCAATGCGGTTGGCGATGCGCGTCCAGCCGGTGCGGGTGCTGCGCGCGGCATAGGCCACCATCAGCGCCAGCAGCACCGCGAGCAGCGCTGTCACCGTGGCCAGCACCACCGTGTTGCGTGTCAGGGTCAGGTAACGCGCGCCGAACTGCGCATCACCCGAAGTCAGTGCCATCTCCAGCATCACCCCCGCCGGCAGCAAAAAGCCCAATACCAGCGGCGTCACACAAAACAGCAGCGCCACCGCCGCGCGCCAGCCACGCAGGTGATAGACGTTGCGCAGCCGCTTGCGGTGTGAAGCGTTGTGGAAACCGGCACGGCTGCGGCTCGCGCGCTCGAGGAGCAGCAGCAGGAACACAAAGCCGAGCAGCACCGCCGACAGCTGCGCCGCGGCGGTGTGGTCACCCAGCGAAAACCAGGCGCGGAAGATGCCGGTGGTGAAGGTCTGCACGCCGAAGTACGACACCGTGCCGTAATCGGCGAGGGTTTCCATCAGCGCCAGCGCGACACCAGCGACGATGCCGGGACGCGCCAGCGGCAGCGCGACCCGGCGGAACGTGCCCCAGGGCCCGTAGCCCGACACCCGCGCCACCTCGAGCATGCTGTCGGACTGCTCGAGAAAGGCCGCCCGCGCCAGCAGGTAGACATAGGGATAGAGCACCAGCGACAGCATCACCACCGCGCCGCCCAGCGAACGCACGTCAGGGAACCAGTAATCCCCGGCCTTCCAGCCCATCCACTCGCGCAACACGGACTGCACCGGGCCGGCAAACTGCAGCAGGTCGGTGTAGGCATAGGCCATCACGTAGGCCGGCACCGCCATCGGCAACAGCAAGGCCCACTCGAAAACGCGATGGCCGGGAAAACGGCACATCGTGGTGATCCAGGCGGTGGTGACACCGCCGACAGTGACACCGGCCGCGACGCCGCACATCAGCAGCAGCGAATTGCGCACGTACTCCGGCAGCACCGTCGAGGCGAGGTGGCTCCAGGTGCCGGTGGACGGTGCGCTGAGATTGAACATCACCACCAGCACCGGCAGCGCCAGCAACGCCGCGAGCAACACCGCGATCACGGTCAGCGGACGTGGCAGCGACCAGCGCAGCGGGCGCGGGCCAGAAAAAGTATCGGCAGGATTCATCAACCGGGATTGGTCCGGGCGGCTCGCGAATACAGGAAATGCAACGCTAAGTAGTGGAAAATTCAGGGAAAATCATTTTAACAAGAATCATTATCAGCTGCAAAACGCTATAATCCCATGATGTCTGCCCGTCTCGAATTTAATGCCGTCCACCATGCCTACGGAAACGCCGCCGTGCTGCATGGTGTCGATTTCACCGTCGAGCCCGGCAATATCGCCTGCCTGCTCGGCGCCAGCGGCTGCGGCAAGACCACGGTCCTGCGCTGCATCGCCGGCTTCGAGGCGCTGCACTCGGGACGCGTGACGCTTGATGGCGAAGTGCTGAGTGAACCGGGCCTGACCCTGCCTCCCGAGCAGCGCCGCATCGGCGTGGTGTTCCAGGACTATGCGCTGTTCCCGCACCTCACCGTCGCCGGCAACATCGCCTTCGGTCTGCGTGACCGCAGCAGCACGGAACGTGATGCGCGGGTGCAGCAGCTGCTTGAACTGGTCGGCCTGCCCGGTGCGGGCCGCAAATACACCCACGAACTGTCCGGCGGCCAGCAGCAACGCGTGGCCCTGGCGCGGGCACTGGCGCCGCGGCCGCGCCTGCTGCTGCTCGATGAACCTTTCTCCAATCTGGACGTCGAGATGCGCGAGCGCCTCAGCGTTGAAGTGCGCGACATCCTGAAACGCGAGGGTATTACCGCGGTGCTGGTCACCCACGACCAGAACGAAGCCTTCAACATCGCCGACCACATCGGCATCATGCGCGGCGGCCGCATCGAACAATGGGATACCCCGTACCGCCTGTACCACGAACCGCAGACCCGTTACGCCGCGGACTTCATCGGCCAGGGGCATTTCCTGCAGGGCATCATCCTCGATGACGGCAAGGTCCGGCTTGAAGTAGGCGAGTTCACGCCTGATGCGCCATTGCAATGGCCCGCCGGCACCCAGGTGGATGTGCTGCTGCGCCCGGACGACGTGCTGCACGACGATGCCAGCCCGATGCAGGCCACGGTGCTGCACAAGGCCTTCCGCGGCGCCGAATTTCTGTACACGCTGCAATTGCCGCAGGGCGGGCGCGTGTATTCGCTGGTGCCGAGCCATCACAACCACGCGCTCGGCGAGAAGATCGGCATCCGCCTCGAGCTCGACCACCTCGTCGCCTACCCGCGCGAGGCGGCCTCCGCGACCTAAGGCGCCGCCGGCCGCCCCTGGCGCAACAGTTGCGCCAGCTCGTGCACCACCATCGCGTAGTTGATGCTGCGGTTGTAGCGTGTGATCACGTAGAAGTTGTTGAGGCCCAGCCAGTAGCGCGGCCCGGCGGCGGACTGGGTCACGAACAGCGTGGCCAGCGCCTGATCGGGCACCGGCTCCAGCGGCACCACACCACGCTTGCGGTACTCGGCGACCGCAAGATGCGGCTGCAGGCCCAGCCCGAGCAGCGCGTCCAGCGGGCTGTTGCCGACATCCACCGGAACCACCACCTGCTCGCCCTCGCGCCAGCCGAACTCGCTGTAGTAATTGGCGACGCTGCCGATCGCATCGGCTACCCGGCGCAGGTCGCGCACGCCGTCACCGTCGAAATCCACCGCGTATTTGCGATAGCTGCCGGGCATGAACTGCGGAATGCCGATGGCACCGGCGAATGAGCCGCGTATGCCGGACCCTAGCTGGCCGCCTTCTCGATTAAGTTCGCGGGTCAGCAACAGGAACTGCTCCAGCTCGCCGCGGAAGAATTCGGCACGCCGCGGATAACCGAAGGCCAGCGTCGCCAGCGCGTCGAGCACCACCACATTGCCGGTGAGCTTGCCGAACAGGGTTTCAACACCGATGGTGGCGACAATCAGTTCCGGCGGCACGCGGTAACGCGCGGCGGCGCGTTCCAGCAGCGCCTGGTGCTCGATCCAGAACTGCAGGCCGGCGCGGATGCGGCTGTCAGTGATGTGCCGGTTGCGGAATTCGTGCCAGGGCAGCGCGGTGGCCGGCGCATCCATCGCGCGGATGATGCCGTTGAGGAAGCGTGTTTCGCGCAGGGTTTTTTCCAGTACTGCCGCATCGAAACCATGGCGCTCCGCCATCTCGGCGGCAAATGCGGCCATGGGGTTGGGCACCGGCTCGGTTTCACCCCTTGCCTCCGCAGCCAGGGCCTGTGCCGCGCAAAACACGAACAGCAGCGCGGCAATGCCGCGCCAGACTGGATGCTGCCAGAGATTGTTTGCCAAACCGCCCGCCCCGCACAAGCCTGAAGTGTGCAGAGATTACCAGAGCAGCTTGCCGGAACGCGGCTTCAGTGCGCCGCAGTGTTGCGCCTGTGCTGCTTACTGCGGCGTGGCCTGCGGCGGCTTGCTCGAAGGACCGGAGCCGCTGGAACCGCCGCCGTTGTTGCCGCCATCCATCGGCGGCATCGGCACGTTGTGGTAGGGATCCACCACGGTGCCTTTGCCGACATGCATCGACAGCAGGGTGCGCCCGATGGCCAGCCACTGCTCGCGCGCCTCGGCCGGCATCGATTCATAGGTTCTGATCAGACCGACCACGTCACCATCAGCGAGGTCGATTTGAGCCGGCGCGGTATCACCCACCGCCAGCCAGCGCGCGCGCACCTGCAGCGCATCGGCCACCTTGTAAAGGTTCTCGTGTGTCATGTTCTTGGTGTCGCCGTTGATCCAGCGATGCACTGTCTGCCGCGGCAGGCTGATGCGGCGGCCGAGTTCGGCTACCGATTTCATGCCGCAGGCGGCCATCGCTATACGAATCCTGGCAGCAATCGAGTTGCTGGGGTCGGCGGGTTCCGCCTTGATACGACCTCGGCCCATGGTTTGCGCTCCGTTCGACGTAATGGTCAGCGGCCCGGTTAAACGCAACCGGGGTCACTGATCATTGACACCGTAATGCCTATGTCTTACGACAAACTTACTCGGGCAGGTCAATAGGGGATTTTTTGGCGTCTCCAGACAGCGACAGTCATGGAGAATTTTCCGATGTCAACCATAAATGATTCATTTTGGCAGGCACAGTGACCCGGATTTATCCAGCCAGCCCCCCCACCCCCAGAGTCACGAAAACGAGACGCCGACAGGCGTGGAGGATCACCTAAACGGCAATCCGCCGGGTCACCGCGCGGCTGTTGCCGAAGCACGGGACATACACCGAATGGGTGCCGGGACCGCC
>JAIENU010000127.1 GCA_019751125.1 Burkholderiales bacterium
CGCGCAAACGGCGCATCGGCCAGCAGCAGCGGCAGCGAACGGTGAAAGCGCCCGGAATTGCCGATCAGGTCCCAGTAACGGGCGAAGCGCACCACGCGCTGCACCTCGTTGAAGTCCAGCGCGTCGGTGGCCAGCACGGCATAGGGCGCATCGGGGCTGTAGCGCATCTGATGCGATTCGGTATGGCGGGCAATAGGCGCACCGCGCAGTCGTTTCAGGATGCCGACCTGGATTTCGTGCGGGCGCAGCGCGTGCAGGCGGTCAAAACCGCGGCCAAACGTGGAGAGATCCTCGCCCGGCAGGCCGGCGATCAGGTCGACATGGATCAGCGCCTGGGATTCCTCGCGCAGCCAGCGCAGGTTGGCCTCGGCCAGCGCATTGTTCTGGCGGCGCGAGATGCGCGCCTGCACCGCCTCATCCCAGGTCTGGATGCCGACCTCGAAATGCAGATGTCCCGGCGGAAAGCGCAGGATCGCCGCCTTCAGTTTTTCCGGCAGGTGGTCGGGGATCAGTTCGAAATGGATGAACAGGTCATCCGACATCCGCTCCAGGAAAAACCCGAGGATGGCCAGGCTGGTATCCACCTTCAGGTTGAAGGTGCGGTCGACAAAACGGAAATGGCGCACGCCGCGTTCATACAGGATCTGCAGCTCGTCAAGAAAACGCTGCAGGTCAAAGGGCCAGGCGGTCTTGTCCAGCGCCGACAGGCAGAACTCGCATTTGAAAGGACAGCCGCGCGAGGCTTCGACATAGATGAAGCGCCGCGCGATGTCGTTGTCGCTGTATTCGCGGTAGGGCAGCGCCAGCTCGGCCAGCGGCGGCTGTTTGCCGGCATGTATTTTCTCCGCCGGGCGATTGCCGGCGACGATATCGGCGCAGAGCTGCGGAAAAGTCACATCACCCCAGCCGGTCACCACGTAATCGGCGAGCTGGCAGATACGCTGCCCGTCAACCTCATGGCTGACCTCGGGCCCGCCGACCACAATCACCACTTCCGGCGCGACCTGCTTGAGCATCGCCACCAGCCGCGTGCTGTCCTCGACATTCCAGATATAGACGCCGAAACCGATGATCGACGGCTTTTCGGCAAGCAGGCGCTCGGCGATGTCGGCCGGCCGGTCGCCGAGCACGAACTCGCGGATGAAGGTGTCATCCCGCAAGTGCCCCATGTTCGCGCGCAGGCAGCGCAGGCCGAGGGCGGCATGCACATGGCGGGCGTTGATGGTGGCGAGCAGGATGCGGGACATCGGGGGATTATCTCACCGGCGGTGAAGGCCACCCGCGTTTTTGATACGCTCGCGTATTCCATACACCACAGGTATTCAGCAATCATGGCCCAGAGACCCGATCCCGCCGACGCCAAGATGGACGCCTCGGCGCTGTACCGCGAAGACATCATCACCGACCGCAAGGTCGGCACCATCCGCCGCATGATCCCGGTGCTGCCCTCTGGCGCCGACGATGCCGCACGGCCGACGATCTATGTCGGCGAGGCACAGATCATGACCAATGCCGGGCCGCTGCCGATCAATTTCGAGATCGAAGGCAAGGACCTCGGCGAAGCGGTCGAGAAATTCGCCGAAGCCGCCAAGGAAGCGGTCGAGCGCACCGTGCGCGAACTGCAGGAGCTGCGCCGGCAGCAGGCTTCTTCGATCGTGGTGCCGGGTGCCGGTGGCGGCATGGGCGGCCTCGGCGGGCTGGGCGGCCCCGGCGGCAAGATCCAGATGCCGTGAATCCAGCCACTGTGAATCAGCCTGCGACTGTCGTCCGTTCCGCCGGTGTGGTCATCGCGCGGCGCAGTGCCGGTGACTGGCGGCTGCTGGTACTGCGCGCAGGCCGCAACTGGGATTTCCCGAAAAGCCTGGTCGAGGAAGGCGAAAGCGCGATGGAAGCCGCGCGGCGCGAAGCCAGCGAAGGCACCGGCATTGCCGACCTCTCCTTCGATGCCGCGGAATCGCACAAGGAAACCATCGCCTACGGCACCGGCGAGGTCGCGCGTTACTACCTGGGCATCACCACCACCGTCGAAGTGACGCTGCCCATCGTGCATGAACTCGGCCGGCCGGCCTACGATGAATGGCGCTGGGTCGGCTTTGCCGAAGCCGAGGATTACCTGCCGCCGCGGCTCGCCGCAGTGCTGGCGTGGGTGCGCGAGACGCTGGAATCGCAATAAGTAAAACCCAATCGAGCCAGCGAGTCGGCGCTTAAGTTTCTATAAAATAATTAAAAATCAATTAATTAGATCGATATGGATAAAAAATATAGACGAGATAACTGTATAGTTATACACTTATCGTGAACATTCACGGAGAGCAAAAATATGCCAAAAGATGCCACGGCAAATTCTCGTCAGCAGCGGCGATTGGGCCGCCTTTATGAAACAGGCATAACTCGCGCAACCGTCTTGATTCACGAAGAAAACAGGGCGAACTTTGAGGTTATCCGCCCTTTGTTGCGCGACCCAAGATTCGCTGAATCGCTCTCTCGTGCTGCTCGACTGGTCGCTGAAGAAGGCCCTGTAAACGTAGCTCAAGTTGCTCAACTTAGTCCGTTTAGATATCCCGGCGGCAAAACTTGGCTCGTACCAGAAATTCGGAATTGGCTCAGGAGCAGATCAAAAAAGCCAGCTATTTTCGCTGAACCGTTTGCTGGCGGTGCTATCGCCTCACTCACAGTAGCAGCCGAAGGATTAGCGGAACATGTCTACATGACTGAGCTTGATGAGGATGTCTCAGCAGTATGGCAAACAATTTTTTCTGAGCCTGACTGGCTAAGCAACAAGATCAAAAATTTCGATGTAACTCATGAAAACGTATTGCATGTAATCACAAAAAAAACAACATCAATCAAAGAAAAAGCCTTTCAAACAATCGTTAGAAATCGGACTCAACGGGGCGGTATTTTGGCCCCAGGGGCTGGCCTAGTAAAAAAGGGGGAGAACGGAAAAGGGCTCAAATCCAGATGGTATCCAGAAACACTCGCAAAGCGAATTGAGGCGATTCATTCGCTTCGTCACAAAATTACATTCACCAAAGCGGACGGCTTCGATTTAATCTCAAGATTCAGCAAAGAGCCGAGAGCGGCCTTCTTTATTGATCCCCCATATACCGCCGGCGGCAAAAGCGCTGGGAAGAGGCTATATCGCCTCAATGACATAAATCATTGCAACTTGTTTGAACAAGCAAAAAAAGTTGCAGGCGAAATTCTGATGACTTACGACGACTCAGAGGAAGTGCGGAAACTAGCAGCAAAGCATTTAATGAAAATCGAAGAAATACCCATGAAAAACACGCACCACGCCCTCATCCGAGAATTGGTAATTACAAAACCTTAATTACCTTCCCTTTGGTAATTGCCTTTGGATCAGCCAAACATTGACTAATTTCTTGTTCAAACTGTTTTTTTGTTACCGCTTGACCAGCAGTTAATGCTTCCACCGAACTCTCAAGGGTTGTAAATACTCTGTGCTTAATCAACATTTTGTTATCCACACTACTAAAACCCAGAACGTACCAAACAATATCCGCGTTTGAAATATCAGACTCTTGTTTCATTTTCCCAAGAGAGTCAAAAAATGGTTTATCTACTATCACAGCCATTTTCTTGCCCCACCTACGCAGCGTTGGAACCTTAATTTGCAACTGAGGCATCAATCTTTTGGGGCCAGAACTTCGAAAATCTGGCCGCCTTTTCCCCTCAGGAAATGGAAGTCCACCAACGGCTTCACCAAGATTTTTAAATTCAGGCGCCATTGAATTACCAGAAAAATAAACAGCTTGGATTTCAATTGCACACCAATTATCAGTGCCCGATTTATCTCCAACAAGGACGGTATCAATACGACCAACTTCCCGATCTGACTCAGAATTTAGTGACTCTAAAAAACCCACCTCTTTGACGATAGTGGGTGTCTTTGAATCCAATAAATCAATTCCAATTGTCTTGAATATTTCGTTGCCGGCCCAAAATCTTGAAGGGCAAGTTACAACTAAATTCTCAGCGCTGTCGACAACCACTTCGCCGCTGCTCTTTTTTTCATAGGTAACAAGGCTGCAAACCCCACCAACCTTGTTGCAAAGAGCGCCCGGATTTGCATCAACCCTAAATGGGCAACTTTTATTTGTTTTTTTATTTGCCGAGGCAAGTGAAAAATTCTTGCGCTGCTTTTCCGTAAGTGAACGTATTGGATGGCCAAACCATTCACCGACCCCATAGCGCTTCGCTAGCGAACTTTCTGCAACTTGCTTGGACATGCTCTTCCTTTTATGGAATCCAACCTTGTTGCAATCTAATCCGCGACTAAGAAATAGGCAATATCAACGTCTTGCCGGGATCAGCGGCACCATCAGGTACGACGGCGTGCTGCCACCGGCATAGATGGTGTTGGTCGCACCGGCGTTGTAGTCAGCGTGGTAGTGCGTGTACGGCGCGCTGCCCTGGCCGTCGCGCGGCTGGATGTCGACGCGCAGGCGGTGTCCCTTCTTGAACACCATGCTCGTCGGCCAGACTTCGATACGGCACTCGACGATCTCACCCTTTTTCAGCCACTGCCGCTCGTCGTGGCTGTGGAAAGGCCGGTACGGCAGCGATTTCTTCGGATCCAGCTTGCGGTGCGAAGCACGCAGCCAGCCCTTGGTCACGCAGGGAATCGGCTGGCCATGCTGGCCGACTTCGCAGACATCATGGCCGTCGGCATCGATGTTGCGGATGGTGACGAACAGGTCCATGTCTTCCGAAGTGCTCGACACCCAGACACTCGCCACCAGCGGGCCGGTGATCTCGGTGTCTTCCGCCATCGGCGGCGTGACAAAGGCGACGCCGGTGCGGCCGGTGTTGCCGTGGGTCGTCGACAGCGATGAACCGCTGGCTACACCCGCCTTGGTGACGCCGCTGGCGGTGTAGCTGAGCGCAGTGCGAGTTTTGGGTGCCGACTTTGCCAGCGTGCCCTCAACCTCGTCGGGACCGCCCACGGTCCGGCGCTCGGGTTTCAGGTAGAGCTTGGTCCACTTCGTGCGCTTCAGCGGCCACTCGTTCTCGAAGCGGAAGGGATAGGGTTTCTCGCTGCCGCCGCTGCGGATCTCCAGCTTGACCGGCGGCTCGTCCATGATCCCGGTGTCCTGGCCCTTCAGCCAGTAATCGAACCAGCGCAGCTGGTCCATGCGCCCTTCCTCGGAATGGAAGGGATGGAAATGCGAACCGGTGTGCACACGCAGCTTCTTGTGTTTGGCCGCGGCATTCATGAAACCCTCGGTGTTGCCGCGCAGGTGCATCGAGAAGCCGCCCCAGTTGCCGACCGAGTACGTCGGCACCTTGATCTGGTCCCAGCGTGCGCTCGACAGGCGCCAGTACTCGGAGTCGAGGTCGTTGCGCATGAAATTCCACAGCATGTCGTTCTGGAAGGCGTCGGGGTTGTAACTGCGCGGCTTGCCGAGCAGGTGGTGGGCGGTGTGTGTCAGCCACCAGTTGCCGATGAAGCCCAGCGCAAAAATGCCGCCGTGGTAGGCCTGGTCGCGATACTGGTCGGCACGGCCCTCCCAGGGCATGATCGCCTTCAGCGACGGCGGCTGCAGGTTGGCGACGCGCCACTGCGAAGAGGCGTGGTACGAAATGCCGAGCATGCCGACGCTGCCCGAGCACCAGTCACGCTTGGCGATCCACTCGATGGCGTCATAGGTGTCCACACCTTCCTGGTACGAGCTGGGGTCGGACTTGCCGGGCGACTTGCCGGTGCCGCGGGCATCAACGCGCACGCAGGCATAACCGCGCGGGCACCACCACTCGGGGTTGGCGGTTTCCCAGTTCATGTGCGGATTCGCCTTTTCCTCAAGGTCGGCCGGCGGCGTCCATAACTTGTCCTTCTGGTAGGGGCCGATGTTGAAAATCACCGGCACCTTCTCGCGGAAATTCGGACGGAAGATGTCGCAGCGGATCACACTGCCGTCGCGCATCGGTATCTCGACATTCTTCTCGATGACCAGCTTGCACTTCTTCGGCTTTGACACGTTGCGGATTTTTGCCGCGCCTTTGGTGGCGTTCATGGTTCTCCTCCTTGCGGTGACCGGTTTTCCGTATTGAACGCCGGATTCTGGGCGCGCCGTTATAATCGGTCCATGCATTTTCATGAATCATGGTTATCCATTCAATGAATGATCTGAATGCCGGCCAGCCCGACCTCAAATTGCTGCGCTGCTTCATCACGCTGATGGCCGAACGCAGCGTGTCGCGTGCCGCCGCGCGGCTGGGGCTGTCGCAACCGGCAACCAGCCACGCGCTGGCACGCCTGCGCCGGCTGTTCAACGATCCGCTGCTGCTCAAGGGCCGCAGCGCGATGACACCAACGCCGCGCGCACTGGAACTGGAGACCGAGGTGCGCCAGCTGGTCAGCGGACTCGATCGCCTGACCCGGCCGGTGGCGGAATTCAGCCCCGCGGCCAGCCGTGCCCGCTTCGTGGTGATGACGCCGGAGTTCATCGAATACCTGCTCGCACCGCGGCTGGTCGCCCATCTGCAGGAACATGCGCCGGGCATCGACGTGGTGTTCCGCACCTCCGATCCCGAGCATGCGCCCGACTGGTTCGAGAGCGGCGAGATCGACCTGCGCCTCGGCTGGGTGCCCGACCCCTCCCCGCTGCTGCGCATGAAAATGCTGCTGCGCGACCCGCTGGTGTGCATCGCCCGCCGCGGTCATCCGCGGCTGAAGGGCCGCATCAGCGCCGCGCAATACCTCGAGGCCGCGCATGTCCGCGTCGAGCAGCCGCGCACCCGGGTCTCCACCGGTGCGGTTGATGCCGCAGTGGCGGCCCTTGGCGGCCGGCTGCGCATCGCGCTGCAGGTGCAGAATGCCTTTGCGCTGGCGCATGCGGTGGCACAGTCCAGCCTGTTGTCCACGGTGCCGCGGCGGCTGGCACTGGCAGTGGCGGAGCAGCACCCCTTGCAGGTGCTGCCGCTGCCGATCGAAGTGCCGGACGTGCGCATTGCGATGTACTGGCATGAGCGCAACCACAAGCAGCCGGCACAGCGCTGGTTCCGCCAGCTGATCGCCGACATCCTGCGCGAGTTCTGACCGGGCCCTGCAACCGGGTCGCGGGCCTCTGCTACACTCGCCGCTCCCATCGCGAGCCATTCTACGGAGGAAGACATGCTCTACGAGATCCGCACCTACGACATCAAACCGAAATCGCTGGGCGAAGTCGAAAAGCGTTTCGGCGAAGCCTATGAACAGCGCAAGAAGCTGTCGCCGCTGGCGGCCTTCTTCCACACCGAGATCGGCCCGCTGAACCAGATCATCCACATCTGGCCGTACAAGGACATGGCCGAGCGCGAGCGCATCCGCGGCGAGGCCGTGGCCTCCGGCAACTGGCCGCCGAAGATCGGTGAATTCGTGCTCAACATGCGCACCGAGATCTACATCCCCTTCTCGTTCTCGCCGCAGATCACCCCCGGCAAGCTCGGCCCCTATTTCGAAATGCGCACCTACACCTTCGCCCCCGGCGAGCTGCCGAAAATCCAGAAGGTCTGGGAAAAGGCACTGCCGACACGCACCAAGATCAGCCCGCTGGTCGCGGTGATGTATGCCGAGGTCGGCGCGGTGAACCGCTTCACCCACATCTGGGCCTACCCGACACTCGACGCGCGCAACGAGACTCGCGAAAAAGCTGCCGCCACCGGTGTCTGGCCGCCGTCGGCCTATGCCAAGAAGGAAGGCCTGCCCGACGCGCTGCTGGTATCGCAGGAAAACAAGATCGTGATGCCTTCGGCGTTCTCACCCCTGCAGTAAACCGCTGCAACAAGCACGACGGAAGCGGCGCATGCCTGTCGGGAAGCTCGATCACTACTCGATCCGCACCCTCGACGTCGAGGCATCGCGCCGTTTCTACACCGGGGTGATGGGTTTCACCGTCGGCTTCCGGCCGCCGTTCAAGTTTCCGGGACTATGGCTGTACAACGGCGCGCAGTACCCGGAAACCACCGGCGTGGTGCACCTCATCGGCATCGACCGCAATGATCCGCAGGGCCTCAAGGATTATCTCGGCGACCGTGACCTCGAATCGCTGCAGGGCACCGGCACCGTCGATCACATGGCCTTCACCGCCACCGGGCTTGCCGACATGCGCGCGCGCCTCGTCGAACATGGCGTGGCCTTCCGCGAACGCACCGTGCCCTCGCTGGGCATCCACCAGGTGTTTTTCGAGGATCCCAGCGGCGTCACGCTGGAACTGAACTACCCGGCCGCCGAAGCCGCCTGAGCATGGGCAGGCTCCGCGCGCTGGTCATCGGTGGCTCGCTGGGCGGTTTGTTCGCCGCCAACCTGCTGCATCGCCAGGGCTGGGATGTGCGGGTGTTCGAGCAGTCTGCGCAACCGCTTGCCGGCCGCGGCGCCGGCATCATCACCCACCCCGACCTGTTCGCCGCGCTCGAACGCATCGGCATCAACACCAGCGTAGGCATCGGCGTCGACATCGAGGGCCGCGTCGCCTTTGCCCGTGACGGCAGCGTGCTCGGCACGCTGCCGATCCGCCAGTGCCTGACCACCTGGGGCCGCTTGCACGAACTGCTGCTCGGTGCATTCCCGGCCGACCGTTACCACCTCGGCCATGCCTGCAGCGGCGTCACACAGGATGCGGACGAAGTGCAGGCGACCTTTACCAACGGCAGTGAAGCGCGCGGCGAACTGCTGGTCGGCGCCGACGGCATCCGCTCGGTGGTGCGCACCGCGGTCGCTGCCGATGCGCGGCCGCAGTACGCCGGCTACATCGCATGGCGCGGACTGGTGGAGGAACAGGTGCTTTCAACGGCCACCCACCGCGACCTGTTTCCGAAATTCGCATTCAGCCTCGCGCCGCGTGAACACATGCTCGGTTATCCGGTGGCCGGTTTCGGCAATTCGACACGGCCTGGCGAACGCTGCTTCAACTTTGTCTGGTACCGCCCGACTGACGCGCAGCAGGAGCTGCCGCTGCTGTGCACCGACCGCGAAGGCCGGCGCCACGACATGTCGATTCCGCCGCCGTTGCTGCGCGATGAAGTGATTGCCGAAATGCGCGCGGCGGCTGCGGCGCAGCTATCGCCGCAGTTCGCCGAAGTCGTCGCCAAAACCCGGCAGCCTTTTTTCCAGGCGATCTTCGATCTCGAATCGGAAACGATGTCTGCGGGCCGCATCGCGCTGCTCGGCGACGCCGCCTTCGTCGCGCGGCCGCATGTCGGCATGGGTGTGTCCAAGGCCGCCGGTGATGCAATGGCGCTCACCACTCAATTGCAGGCCCGCGGCGATGTCGCCGCGGCGCTGACGCGTTATTCGGATGAACGCAGGCACTTCGGCAGCGCGGTGATCCGCCACGCCCGCGCACTCGGCGCCTATCTGCAGGCCGGCAGCGACACAGAGCGCGCGGCCGCAGCTGCGCTGCACACACCGCGGGCGGTGATGCGCGACATCGCAGTCACCCGAGACTACCCATAGAATGCGTATAAGTATTTGTTTTTATTGAATTATTTTTGCCCCCCGGTGATCGCGGCCACTCGCTACAATCCCCCGCAGCTTGCCAGCCACGCCTGAATCAGGCCGCAGCCACAAGAAAAGGGAAACCGGATCATGATGCCCGCCACCGCCATCTATGCCGCCACATCGGGTCTGCTCTTTTTTGCGCTGAGCATCCGCACCATCCGCATGCGCCGCCGCCACCGCGTCGCCATCGGCGACGGCAACAACAACGAACTGCGGCGCGCGATGCGCGTACATGCCAACTTCGCCGAATACACGCCGCTGGCACTGCTGCTGGTGTTTTTTGTGGAAAGCGGCGGCGCACCGACGCTGCTGGTGCACGGCCTCGGCATCGCACTGCTGGCCGGACGGCTGCTCCATGCCTGGGGTGTCAGCCAGCCACGGGAGAATTTCCGCTACCGTGTCGCCGGCATGGTACTGACCTTCAGCGTACTGATCACCTCGGCGCTGGAAATCCTGGTGCTGCGACTGTTGTAATCCCGGATTTCAGCGGCGGAACTCGCGCGGATTGAGGCGCGCGATGTCGGCCTCGACCTGCTCGCGGCTGCGCTCATAGACCACCTCGCGGCCCATCACGCTTCCGGCATAGGCCAGCCCGTTGCGCGTCGGCGTCAGCTCGCACTTCACGCTGTGCACGCCGCTGCCGATCACCACCTGGATTGATGACGGCCGCTTGTCGAGCACCACCACATCCATCAGCTGCCGGGTTTCGGTGACACGCACCTTGATGGTTTCGTTTTGCAAGGCAGATCCTTCCAAAAAAAGGGGCCGGTCAATCCGGCCCCTGCACAGTCAAACCACGTTATTCAGTACGGGCTTCATCGCACGACCTTGCGCGCGATCATCACGTTGTCATAGACCAGATTCTGCGTCCATATCCATTTTGCGCCGGAGAACAGCTCCGGATAACGCGTGTAGCCGGTCAGAGTGGTGACGCCGATTTCGGCGTCGGTGTAGGTGTAGGCATTGGGCCACTGGCTGTCGTTGAAGGCCTTGGCGCGCCAGTTTTTCGGCTGGCTGTAGTGGACCATATAGCAGTTCTCGCGGCAGTTCGGCTTTTTCACGTCCGGATAGGTGCGACCGAGGCGGTCGAAAAAGCGCAGATTGCCCTTGTCCACCACGTCGCCCGGGCTGTCCACCGGACCGACCATATAGGTCTGCGCCTTCCACGAGGCATCGGTCACCGTGCCGTCGCTGAATTTCGCGATCAGGCCGCCGTCGCCGAGGTACCAGCTGTCATTGAGCCGCGCCATGTTCTCGACGCCCAGCGCCAGCTGCTCGTCCCAGTCGACCACCAGGAAGGCCATGCTGTACGGACGCTTGACCTTGAATTTCACGATCGCCGAGTTGAAGGGCGTGTATGGCGTGTTGTCCACCGACACCAGCCTGCCATTGACGTAGAGTTCGAAGTAGTTGTCGGCCATGATGAAGCCGGTCACCACCTCGCCGTCTGGGTCGATCTCGATCACCGGCACCTTGTCGGTGGACACCGCGGCCGAGTTCGGCGGCATGACCTTGTTGCACTCGTTATAAAGATCATGCGACAGCGGGCCTTCCTTGCGCTGCAGTGCGGTATCGGCGGGCATCGTGAGCACGGTGCCGTCGGTGGCGGTGATCTGCCCGACCGCGGCGACACGCAGGTTCATCTTCGGGTTGGTATGCGCGCAGCTGGTCAGGTTGGGCACGATGATTTTCTTTGCCTGGCCCTGGGTCACCATCCGCTTGTCCGGCGGCGCCACCGGTTCAAGCACCAGATCGGGGCCGCGCGACTGGCAGGCCACCAGGGTCACGCTGCCAACCACCGCCAACACACTGCACCACGCCGCGCGTGGCGTACGGTTCTGCTTGTTCATTGATTTCCTCCCTTGGTAGCCCCTCGCACGCGCTGCAGAATCTGGACGTCATGCTGGCTGCGGCAGGGGTAAAGCCAGCTTAGCCGAGGGTTAGACATGCAGCAAGCACGGCGCGTTGATGCGGCATCACAGCAGAGTGAAACCGGCCAATTTGGCCGGCTGTGATGGCGAAGCCTACGCCTTATAATCTGCGCCTTTTCCGCAGCCTTTCCGCGAGTCCAACATGCTGATCAAATTCACACTCAACGGCGACCCCGTCGAGGTTCACCTGAAATCGGCCGACCGCCTGCTGGTCGACGTGCTGCGCGAAGACCTGCAGCTCACCGGCACCAAACACGGCTGCGGCATCGGCGCCTGCGGCACCTGCACTGTGATCGTTGACGGTGCGCCGGTGTCCTCCTGCCTGCAACTCGCCGCGCTGTGCGACGGCAGCGAGGTACGCACCGTCGAAGGCCTCGACCAGGCTGGCGTGCTGCATCCGGTGCAGCAGGCCTTCATCAACAAGACCGCTCTGCAGTGCGGCATCTGCATCCCCGGCCATGTCATGCAGTGTGTATCGCTGATCGAAAAAAACCCCAACCCCAGCGATGAAGAAATCCGCGCCAGTGCCGACAGCGTGTACTGCCGCTGCACCGGCTACGTAAAAATCATGGACGCCTACCGCGAAGCGGCGGCACTGATAAAAAAGGCGGGCAAGGCATGAGCACGCATCTGAAGGATCCGAAGTTGAAAGACCCCAAGTTCGAATCCGGCCTGCTGGTGGTCGGCAAGGATGTGCCGCGCGCCGACGCGATCCCCAAAGTCACCGGCGCCGCCCAGTATGTCGCCGACATGCACCTGCCGGGCATGCTGCATGCCGCAGTGCTGCGCAGCCCGCATGCCCACGCGAAAATTCTGTCCATCGACACCAGCGCCGCACGCGCGATGCCCGGCGTCAAGGCCGTGGTCACTGGCGAGGACACCGCGAAACGCAAATGGGGCGCCTTCCGCCCCGACCTCTATCCGCTGGCGATCGGCCGCGTGCGTTATGTCGGTGATGAAGTCGCCGCGGTCGCGGCCACCGATCCGGAAACCGCACGCGCAGCCATCGACAAGATCGTCGTCGAATACGAGCCGCTGCCCGCGGTGTTTTCGCTCGACGAGGCGATGGCACCGGGTGCACCGCTGGTGCATGACGATGCCGCCGGCAACATCGCCCACGAATTCGCCTTCGAGCGCGGCGATGTCGATGCCGGGTTCAAGGCTTCGGACGTCATTGTCGAAGGCACCTGGGATTCAGTACGCCAGTGGCATTCCTCGCTGGAGACCATCGGCTGCGTCGCGCAGTGGACCAACAACCGCGTCTCGATGTGGTGCAACACGCAGACGCCCTTCCTCGCCCGCGGCCGCTACTCGGTGGCGCTGGGTGTGCCGGAGTCGCAGGTGCGTGTGGTGCAGACCGAGGTCGGCGGCGGTTTCGGCGGCAAGTCAGGCGATGACAACTGCTCGGTGATCGCCGCGATCCTCGCGCGCAAGGCCGGCCGGCCGGTGAAGCTGATCCACACCCGCGAGGAGGAATTCCTCGCCAGCCATCCGCGCATGCCGATGCGCTACTGGGTGCGCCTCGGCTTCTCCAAAGCCGGCAAGGTGCTGGCCAAGGAAATCCGCATGTGGGCCGACAACGGTGCCTACACCGGCAAGTCGCAGGCCATTCTCGGTGCGGCAACGGTGCGCCACGACGCGCTGTACAAATATCCCAATGCGCGCGCCAAATCGACGCTGCTCTATACCAACCTCGTACCCACCGGCGCCTTCCGCGGTTTCGGCAATCC
>JAIENU010000005.1 GCA_019751125.1 Burkholderiales bacterium
GCCACGTGTTCGGAGGCCGGACTGGTGGACAGGGTCAGCGCCATGGCGTCCGCCTTGGCATTCAGCTCCTTCAGCCGGCCATCAAGGGTGCTGCGGCCAAGGTTCAACCCGCTTTCCAGCGCGCTGTCGAGACGCACTTCAAACCACGATTCGATGCTCTGCGACACGAACTGCACCGAGACGCCGTAGATCAACGCGCCGGGCAGCACCGCCATCAGACCAAACAGCGTCACCAGCCGCAGTGTCAGCTTGGCGCCGAACACACCCTCGCGCAACCGTCGGCGCAGGCGCAGCAGTTGATAAGTGACCATGCCCGCGATCAGCGCCGCGATCACCAGGTTGATCACCAGCAGCAGCGGGTAGTACTCGGAGAACAGCTCGGTGTTGGCGCTGACCGAGGCGAGCAGGAACACCGCGACAACGCCGAGCACGACGCAGCTCACCAGCAGGTAACGCATCACTGCGCCGGTGCGCGGCGCCTTGGCTGCGGCCGTGGTCATGGCGTCACCGTCCAGCGGTGCCAGTCGGAGCCGAGACTCCATTCACGCGAACCCAGCGCGTTGAGATTGAAGGGTTTGGGCAGCTGTGAAGTATCCAGGCGCAGGCGCAGCCCTGCGGTATACGGCGTGCCCTTGGTCAGCGTGCCGGGCTCGATATCCTGGCGCCGGCGCACCCGGCTCATCACCTGCAGGGCTTCGCTGAGCGTGGCGTAATTCTGGTAGAAGGCGCCGACACCGACGCGGTACTGGCGGGTCAGTGCGTTGTAGGACAGGCGGTAGCCCTGCTGGGTGCTTACTGCGCGATCATTGAACCAGTACCAGCGCGAACGCACCATCTCGAATTCAAGCACGAAGTACAGCGGGATGCCCTTGTGCAGGGCGTCATCGAGCGGTGCCGACAGCACGACATCGATGTCGGCATCCAGCACGTAGTGGTCATCCGCCGTGCTCACTGCAGCACGGCGCACGTCAATGCCGTGACCCTGCGCCAGCGCCGCAGCGGGAGCGCACAGCAACAGCAGCGCCAGTATCAGGCGCCTGAACATGCCGGGGAGAATCGCCGGATCAGGCCTTTTCCAGAAGGGCATAAAAGAAACCGTCATGCTGGGCATCTGGAAAAAGTTGGCCTGCGTTGTGGTTCAGACCGTCGAGTTGGACATCGAGGGCGAGCTGCCGGGCATCGGGGTGGCGGGCGCGGAAGTCTTCGATTTGCCGGCTGTTTTCCGCTGCAAAAACAGAGCAGGTCGCGTACAGCAATTTACCACCACTGCCGAGCAACTGCCAAAGCACGTCAAGGATGCGGGATTGCTGTTTGACCATCGCCGCGATGTCAGCGGGACGGCGCAGCCATTTGATGTCGGGATGGCGCCGCACCACGCCAGAGGCCGTGCAGGGCACATCTGCAAGGATACGGTCGAAGGGCGCGATGTTTTTCCAGGGCCCGGCATCACCGGCATCGGCACGCAGCAGCGTCGCCTGCAGCTTCAGCCGCGCAAGGTTGTCGGCCACACGCTGCAGGCGCTCGCCGTCGATGTCGGCCGCGGTCAAATCCAGTGCAGCGCATTCGAGCAGGTGCGCGGTCTTGCCCCCGGGTGCGGCGCAGGCATCGAGCACGCGCATGCCGTCGGTGACATCCAGCAACTGCGCTGCAAGCTGGGCACCGGCATCCTGCACCGACACCAGGCCTTCGGCGAAACCCGGCAGCTGGGCCACCGGCCGCGGCTTTTCGATGACCACGCCGTCCCGACCCGTCGCCGTTGCCGCGATGTCGGCCTGCTGCAGGCGTGCCAGGTAATCCTCCCTGCTGATTGCACGCCGGTTTACCCGCAGCGTCAGCGGCGGCCGTGTATTGCCCGCCTCAAGCATGCTGCGCCAGTGTTCAGGCTGCTCGGCGGAGAGGCGGTCGATCCACCACTGCGGGTAGGAATACCGCGCCACCGCGCCGGGCCGCACCGCGGATTCGAGTTCGGGACGGCGGCGCAGGTAGTTGCGCAGCACTGCGTTGACGAGGCCCTTGGCCCGCGGTGCGCCCATTCTTGTCGTCGCCCGCACCGCGTGATCGACCACGGTATAGGCATGGGCCCGGGTGTGGCCCAGCTGGTAGATCGCGACCTGCAGCAAGGTGCGCACCGAGTCATCGGTCAACGGGCGCTCCAGCAGGCGGTCAATCATCGCGTCGATCATGCCGAGGTGGCGCAATGTGCCGTAGGCCATGTCCTGCACCGCGCCACGTTGCTGCGCAGCGAGTGCGGGATGGCCGCGCCACAATGCAGCGAGCTCGGCATCGAGGCTGCGCCCGTTAAGGACGCGGGATACGGTCTGTGCCGCAAGACGCTGCAGATCCTCCATGGCGTCTCAGTCACCCAATCGTTCGCCGGCCGCAATGGCGGCGCCGGCGAGAAAGGTACGGACATCCATGCGTTTGCCGCCTGCACGCTGTATTTCGAGCAGTTGCAAGCCGCCGCGGCCGGTGGCCACGCACAGCGTGTCTGTGCTGACCTGCATTACGGTACCCGGCACCTGTTTGGCTGTTACGTCCAGAGGTGCTGCCCGCCAGATTTTCAAGGGCTGGCCCTGCCAGGAGGTAAAGGCGCCGGGTACCGGGTTGTAGGCACGTACTGCGCGATCAATGTCGGCAGCGGACCGGGCCCAGTCAATCTGCGCTTCGGCCTTGGTGATTTTTGCGGCATAGGTGGCGAGAGCCGAATCCTGGGCCACCGCCGGCGGCAGATCCCGCAAGGCCTCGACGATCAACTGCCCGCCGAGGGCGGCCAGCCGGTCATGCAGGGTCTGCGCCGTATCGGTGGCGGCGATGGACAGCGTGCCGGCAAGACGGATTGCGCCGGTATCAAGGCCGGCATCCATCTGCATGATGGTGATGCCGGTTTCCGTGTCGCCGGCAAGGATTGCACGCTGAATCGGCGCAGCACCCCGCCAGCGCGGCAGCAGCGAGGCATGGATATTCAGGCAACCCAGGCGCGGCAGGTCGAGTATGCGTTGCGGCAACAGCAAGCCGTAGGCGGCAACCACCATCACGTCGGCATCCAGTGCCGCGAGCCGGGCTACGGTGGCATCGTCCTTCAGCGACGGCGGTTGGGCCAGTTCGAGGCCACGCTCAAGCGCCAGCTGTTTTACCGCCGAGGCCTGGGCTTTGAGGCCGCGGCCGGCGGGCCGGTCGGGCTGGGTCAGAACCAGGGAAATCCGGTGACCGGCCTCCAGCAGGGCGGCCAGTGCGGCCGCGGCAAACGGCGGCGTGCCTGCAAACAGGATGTTCATGCGGCCGGGGTCTGCGGGCGGTCAGCCCGCCCGACGTTGCTGCTTCGCCAGTCTGGCGGTGATGCGCTGTTGCTTGAGGCGCGACAGTTTTTCGACAAAAACACGGCCGATCAGGTGATCCATCTCATGCTGGATGCAGACCGCCAGCAGACCATCGGCCTCGATTTCCCGGGAATTGCCCTGCTCATCCAGCGCACGCACCGTGACCACGGCGGAACGGGTCACTTTTTCATAGACCCCGGGCACCGAAAGACAACCTTCTTCACAGATTTCCTCGCCCTCGGCGCGTATGATTTCCGGGTTGATAAAGACCTGCAGCTGGTCATGGGTTTCCGAAATATCGATGACTATTACCCGCAGATGCACATCGACCTGGGTTGCCGCCAGTCCGATCCCCGGAGCGGCATACATGGTTTCAGCCATGTCCTTGATTAATTTACGAATTTTGTCATCGACCCGGGAAACCGGGGCGGCGATCTTGTGCAGTCGCGGATCGGGATACTGCAGGATCGGTAGCAAAGCCATGAAAAACTTGCCTATTTAATCAGCTAGATGCAGAATTTAAACCAAACTCTCACGTGTCGCCCGGCGCTTGCTGCGCTATTCATCTGCGATGCGCAAACAAGGTGGGATCACCCATGCGAAAAGTCATTATATCCCTGATTTTGTTGGTAACTCCGGCGCTGACAGCGTTCGCGGCGGAAGCTCCCGCAATCAAGGAAGGTGCGCCCGACCGCTATGTTGTGCAACGTGGTGACACGCTGTGGGGCATTGCCGGCCGCTATCTGAAAGAACCCTGGCGCTGGCCCGAGCTGTGGAAAATAAACCAGGAACAGCTCAAAAACCCGCACCTGCTCTACCCCGGCGATACCCTCGTGCTCGATCGCAGCGGCGGTGACGCCAGCCTGCAACTGGTGAAGCTGGACACCACCCGCCTCGAGCCGCGGATCCGCGAAGAACGCAGCGAGCGCAATGCGGTCGCAAGCATTGCGCCGTCGGTGATCGACCCTTTCCTGTCGAAACCGCTGGTGGTCAGTGCCAACGAGCTGGACACAGCCGCACGTATTGTCGCCACCTCCGAGTCCCGCGTCACGCTGGGTGCCGGCGACCGCGCTTTTGCTTCCGGCATCAGCAAGGACAAGGGCGACATCTGGCAGATCTTCCGCCGCGGTGATCCGCTGATAGACCCCGAAACCAAGGAAGTGCTGGGCTATGAGGCGACCTACCTCGGCGAGGCTCGAGTCAACCGCCATGGCGAAGTGGCGGAAATCAGCATCGTCCGCTCGACCCAGGAAATCTACCGCGATGACCGTCTGGTGCCGCTGGGCAAACAGGCGCCGGTGTTTGCCTACATCCCGCATCCGCCGAACCTACCGGTCAAAGGCCGCATCATCTCCGCCTACGGCAGCCTGCAGGAAACGGGACCGATGTCGATTGTTGCGTTGTCCAAGGGCGCGCGCGACGGCTTGCTGGTCGGTTCGGTACTGGCCATTGAACGCAGCCAGACCGATGCCCGTTACAGCCAGCGCACCGAACCGCTGTTCGGCCGCAGCGGCATCACCGGCCGCGACACACCGCGCACCTATTACGCCGAAACCATTCCGCCGCGCGATGTGCTGCTGTCCCGCGGCGAAGCGGTGTCCCGCAAAGACATCGCCAAGCTGCCCGATGACCGCTATGGCCTGCTGATGGTGTTCCGCACCTTTGAGCGCACGTCCTTCGCGCTGGTGATGGAAGCCAGCCGTCCGGTCGCCATCAACGACTTCGTCACCAATCCCTGACCTTCCTCTTTGAGGATGACGCGGCGTTTGCCGCGTTCTCTTCGCGAGCCGCATGATGGCGCTCGATGCCGACCTTGAGGCGTGGCTGCGCCTCTCCCTGATTGACGGGGTCGGCACGCAGACCCTGCACAAACTACTGCTTGAATTCGGCACGCCGGCCGGTGTGCTTGCGGCATCACCGCGCGCCCTTGCCGTCGTCGTTCCGCCGCGGCTGGCCTCAAGCATCACCGCTGGTGGCGCGGGCGATGAAGCGCTGTCGGCAGTTGCCGCCTGGCTCGATGATCCGGCCAATCACATCATCACGCTGGCCGATTCCGAATATCCGCAATCACTGCTGCAAACCGCGGATCCACCGCCTCTGTTGTATGCCAAGGGCAGGATCGAGCTGCTCAACCAGCCGGCCTTTGCCATCGTCGGCAGCCGCAATGCTACCGCCCAGGGCATGGCCAACGCAGAGGCTTTCGCCACGACGCTGGGTGATGCGGGCATGGTCATCGTCAGCGGACTTGCGCTGGGCATCGATGCCGCCGCACACCGCGGCGGACTTGCGAGCCGCGCTTCAACGATTGCCGTGGTCGGCACCGGCCTTGACAGTGTGTACCCGGCGCGCAACCGCCCGCTTGCGCATGACATTGCCGCAAGCGGCCTGATCATTTCAGAATTCGCGCTGGGCACGCCGCCGCTGGCCGGCAATTTCCCGCGGCGCAACCGTCTGATCTGCGGTCTTGCCCGCGGCGTGCTGGTAGTCGAAGCGGCCATCTCGAGCGGCTCGCTGATTACCGCACGGCTTGCGGCTGAACAGGGACGTGAAGTGTTCGCGATTCCCGGCTCAATCCATTCACCGCTCGCCAAGGGTTGCCACGCGCTGATCAAGCAGGGGGCAAAGCTGGTGGAATCAGCGCAGGATATCCTCGAAGAACTTGGCGCCACGATGCCGCGGACCCCGGACAAAACCGCGGCGGCGGCCGATGGTGATGATGTTCTGCTGGCGCATATCGGCTTCGAACCGGTGGACGTGCAGGCCATCTGCACACGCAGCGGACTTGCCGCGGCCGAGGTGAATGCGGCGCTGACCAGCCTTGAAATCACAGGACAAATCGAGTCCCTGCCCGGCGGACGCTGGCAGCGGGTCCGCTGATCGCGGCTTGCGCGCCCTGCACTTTGTTCTTATCATCTGCCGCTCTTCGCCGCCCGCAAACCTGCAGCGGGCCCTGCAATAGCGGTATTTCATCCGCAAAATCAATCATTTAGCATGTCGAAAACGCTCATCATCGCGGAAAAGCCCTCGGTCGCCGGCGATATAGCCCGCGCACTCGGTGGCTTCACGCGACACGGCGACTACTACGAAAGTGACGACTATGTACTGTCGTCGGCGGTCGGCCATCTGCTCGAAATCGCAGCGCCGGAAGAATATGAAGTCAAACGCGGCAAATGGTCCTTCGCCCACCTGCCGGTGATTCCGCCGCATTTCGACCTCAACCCCATCGCCAAGAGCGAACCGAGGCTGAAGGTGCTTGCCAAGCTGCTCAAGCGCAAGGATGTCACCGCGCTGATCAATGCCTGCGACGCGGGCCGCGAGGGTGAGCTGATTTTCCGTTACATCGCCCAGGCCACGCAGAGCAAGAAGCCGGTGTCGCGGCTGTGGCTGCAATCGATGACGCCTGCGGCGATCCGCGAAGGTTTCGCCAAGCTGCGCTCCGACGAGGACATGCAGCCGCTCGCCGACGCCGCGCGCAGCCGCAGCGAGGCCGACTGGCTGGTTGGCATCAACGGCACCCGCGCGATGACCGCCTTCAACAGCAAGGGTGGCGGTTTCTATCTGACCACCGTCGGCCGTGTGCAGACGCCGACGCTGATGATCGTGGTCGACCGCGAGCAGAAGATCCGGAAATTCGTACCGCGTGATTACTGGGAAGTGCGCGCAACCTTCGGCGCCAAGGCCGGTGATTACGAAGGCCGCTGGTTCGACCCGAAGCACAAGAAAGACGAAAACGATGCCGAGAAGAAGGACAGCCGGCTGTGGACCCGCGCCGATGCCGACGCCATTGTCGCAGCATGCAAAGGCAAGCCAGGCATCGTCAGCGAGGAATCTAAACCGTCTTCGCAACTGTCACCGGCGCTGTTCGACCTGACCTCGTTGCAGCGCGAGGCCAATGGCCGGTTCGGCTTTTCCGCCAAGACTACGCTGTCGATCGCGCAGGAATTGTACGAGCGGCACAAGGCACTGACTTATCCCCGTACCGATTCACGCCACCTGCCCGAGGATTACATCGACACGGTGCGGGCAACGGTTGAAGCGCTGGCCGAAGACACGGGATTACGTCCGCACGCCAAGGAAATCATCAAGAACAAGTGGATCAAGGCGAACAAGCGGATTTTCGACAATTCGAAAATTTCCGACCACTTTGCGATCATTCCGACGCCGCAGCCGCCGAAGGCGCTGAATGACGTGCAGCAGAAAATCTACGATCTGGTGGTGCGCCGTTTCATGGCGGTATTTTTTCCGCCCGCGGAATATCTGGTGACCACGCGCATCACCGAAATCGCCCCGCACAAGTTCAAGACCGAGGGCAAGATCCTGGTCAAACCGGGCTGGCTGGCGATTTACGGCAAGGACGAGCAACAGGAAAGCGCCAACCTGCCACCGGTCGCCAAAGGCGAGCAGCCGCGGGCATCTGCCGTCGACGTGATTTCTCTGGCGACACGTCCGCCCGCGCGGTTTTCGGAAGCGACGCTGCTGACCGCGATGGAAGGCGCCGGCAAGCTGATCGACGACGACGAGCTGCGCGAAGCAATGGCGCAAAAAGGCCTCGGCACGCCGGCCACGCGCGCGGCGGTGATCGAGCGCCTGATCGCCGAAAAATATCTGGTGCGTGAAGGCCGCGAACTGATTCCGACGGCCAAGGCTTTCCAGCTGCTGACGCTGCTCAACGGCCTCGATGTCAAGGAGCTGACCCAGCCCGAGCTCACCGGTGAATGGGAGTACAAGCTGCTGCAGATGGAGCGCGGCAAGCTGAAGCGGGCGACCTTCATGAAGGAAATCGCGCGCATGACCGAGCGCATCGTCAAAAGCGCTAAGGATTACGACAACGAGACCATTCCCGGCGACTACGCGACGCTGAAGACGCCGTGCCCGCACTGCGGCGGCACCGTCAAGGAAAACTACCGGCGCTTCGCCTGCGAGGCCTGCGGGTTTTCGATCACCAAGATCCCGGGCGGCCGCCAGTTCGAAATCGAGGAAGTTGAACAATTGCTGCAGGAACGTACGATCGGCCCGCTGCAGGGCTTCCGCTCCAAGATGGGCCGGCCTTTTGCCGCAATCCTGCGCATCGTCGAAGACAAGGACAACAACAACTTCAAGCTCGAATTCGATTTCGGCCAGAACAATCCCGACGACGAGCCTGAAGTTGTTGATTTCTCCGGCCAGCAGGCACTGGGGGATTGCCCGAAGTGCGGCGGCAAGGTCTATGAGCACGGCATGAACTATGTCTGCGAGAACACGCCGGCGAAAAAATGCGATTTCCGCTCCGGCAAGGTCATCCTGCGCCAGGAAATCCAGCGCGAGCAGATGCAGAAACTGCTGACCGTCGGCCGCACCGATCTGCTTGACGCCTTTGTATCAAACCGCAACGGCCGCCGCTTCAAGGCCTTCCTGGTACGCCAGCCCGACGGCAAGGTGGGATTCGAATTCGCGCCGCGCGCCGCCAAGGGTGATGCGGAGTCCGGCAGCAGCAAAGCCGCCAAACCGGCACGGGCCGCCGCCAACGAACCCGCCAAAGCCGAAAAAGCAGCACCGGCACCCGCAAAAAAGCGCGCCACCCGCAGTAAAAAATAATCAATAAAAACAAATGCTTACGGCCACCACCGCAGAGCGGTGGTGGCCGTAATATTTTGTTGCGACGCTTGCCTGCTCAGACGTCGATGTTGCGCGCGCCCAGGGCGTTGGTCTCGATGAAGGCTCGCCGCGGTTCAACGGCGTCGCCCATCAGCGTGGCAAAGATCTCGTCGGCACCGATGGCATCTTCGATCCGTGTTTTCAGCAGGCGGCGCGATTTCGGATCCATCGTGGTTTCCCACAGTTGTTCCGGATTCATCTCGCCCAGGCCCTTGTAGCGCTGGATGCCGACACCACGCTGCACTTCGGCCAGAATCCAGTCGATCGCTTCGCGGAATTCACGGACCGGACGCATGGCTTCACCACGCTTGATGTAGGCGCCATCGCCAAGCAGGCCGTGGAGCATCTGCGCGGTCTTGCGGATCTGCGCATAGTCGCCACTGTGCAGAAAATCGGGGTCGATGACCGTGTTGCGCGCTACACCATGCTGGGTGCGGCTGATACGCAGCACATGGGCTTCGCTTTTTTCGTCAAATACCGCATCAACCTTGACGTTCTTGTCGTCACCATAAAGTCCGGCCAGGGCCTTGGCGCTTTTCTGCGCGGCAGCCTGGTCGGATAGATCAAGCTCCACCGGGTTGTTGAGCAGGGCATGCAGCGCCTCGGGATCAATCAGCCGGCTTTCGCGCTCGATCACCGCCTCGGCCAGCAGATAGTGCTTGGCAACCTCCGCCAGCGCATCCTTCGACAGCGCCTGTGCATCAGCCCTGGTGTAGAGCTCGGCCTCGGACAGGGCCAGTTTGAGCAGGTATTGCTTCAGCTCGTGCTCGTCCTTGATATAACGCTCCTGCTTGCCGTGTTTGACCTTGTACAGCGGCGGCTGCGCGATGTAGATGTGGCCGCGCTCAACCAGTTCCGGCATCTGCCGGTAGAAAAAAGTGAGCAGCAGCGTGCGGATATGCGAACCGTCAACGTCCGCGTCGGTCATGATGATGATGCGGTGGTAACGCAGCTTGTCGGCGTTGTATTCGTCCTTGCCGATGCCGGTGCCGAGCACGCTGATCAGCGTGGTGATCTCGGTCGAGGAAATCAGCTTGTCGAAACGCGCTTTCTCGACATTGAGGATCTTGCCGCGCAGCGGCAGGATCGCCTGATTCTTGCGGTCACGTCCCTGCTTGGCCGAGCCGCCCGCCGAATCACCCTCGACCAGGTACAGCTCGCATTGAGCGGGGTCGCGTTCCTGGCAGTCGGCGAGCTTGCCCGACAGGCCGAAGGAATCGAGCACACCCTTGCGGCGGGTCAGCTCGCGCGCCTTGCGCGCGGCTTCACGCGCGCGCGCTGCCTCCACGATTTTGCCGCAGATGACCTTGGCATCATTAGGTTTTTCAAGCAGGAATTCCATCAGCTTCTGCGCGACAACCTCCTCAACCACCGGACGCACCTCTGACGACACCAGCTTGTCCTTGGTCTGCGAGGAAAATTTCGGTTCCGGCACCTTCACCGACAGCACGGCGGTGAGGCCTTCCTTCATGTCGTCGCCGCTTGTTTCGACCTTGGCTTTTTTCGCCAGCTCGTTCGACTCGATGTAGGAATTGAGCGTGCGCGTCATCGCCGCGCGCAGCCCGGTCAGGTGGGTGCCGCCGTCACGCTGCGGAATGTTGTTGGTAAAACACTGCATCGACTCCTGGTAGGAGTCATTCCACTGCATGGCCACCTCGACGGTGATGCCGTCCTTGCTGCCCACGCTCTGGAAGATATTCTGGTGCAGCACCGACTTCGAGCGGTTCATGTATTCGACGAAGCCCTTGACGCCACCGCTGAAGGCGAACTTCTCTTCCTTGCCCGAACGCTGGTCGGTCAGCGAGATTTTCACGCCGTGGTTGAGGAAGGACAGCTCGCGCAGGCGCTTGGCGAGGATTTCGTAGTGGAAGGTGATGTCGCCGAAGATCTCCTTGCTGGCCAGAAAGTGCACTTCGGTGCCGCGGCGTTCACTCTTGCCGGTGGCCTTGAGCGGCGCCACGGCCTCGCCCATGCGGAATTCCATCTGGTGCACCTTGCCGTCGCGGCGGATGGTCAGGCGCAGCCATTCGGACAGCGCATTAACCACCGACACACCGACGCCGTGCAGACCGCCGGAAATCTTGTAGGAGTTGCTGTCGAACTTGCCGCCGGCGTGCAGCTCGGTCATCACCACTTCGGCAGTCGAGCGCTTTTCCTCGTCATCCGGGTGGATCTCGGTCGGGATGCCACGGCCGTTGTCGGCCACGCTGATCGAATTGTCCGGATGGATGATGATGTTGATTTCGTCGCAATGGCCGGCCAGCGCCTCATCCACCGCGTTATCAACCACCTCGAACACCATGTGGTGCAGGCCGGTGCCGTCGCTGGTATCGCCGATGTACATGCCGGGACGCTTGCGTACCGCTTCAAGACCCTTCAGTACCTTGATGCTGTCCGCACCGTAATCGCTTGCGGATTTCTGTTCTTTGTCGCTCATCTTTTCTCTTTTCTTTTTTGCAATCAGATCCGCATCGGCATCACGACATAACGGAAATCGTCGCGTCCGGGCAGGGTGATCAGCATGCTGCTGTTGGCGTCGCCAAAGGAACAGTTGACTTTACCTGGCTGCACGTTGGCCAATACGTCGAGCAGGTAGGTAACGTTGAAACCCACATCCAGCGGGTCCCCCGAAAATGCCACTTCCAGCTCTTCCTGGGCTTCCTCCTGTTCGTTATTGCTGCAGGAAATGCGCAGGCTGTCCTTGGTCAGCATCCAGCGCACGCCGCGGAACTTCTCATTGGACAGGATCGCCGCGCGTTGCAGCGCGCGCTGCAGTTCGTCACGATCCAGCTCGATGTGTTTTTCGTAGTTGGACGGGATCACCCGCTGGTAATCCGGGAATTTGCCGTCGATCACCTTGGTGGTGAGGTCGACTTCGCCGAACTTGAAGCGTACCTGGTTGGCATAAATCGCCACGTCCAGGGGATCATCGTTGTCGTTCAGCTGGCGTGCCAGTTCGAGTATGGCCTTGCGCGGCAGGATGACTTCGGTCTTTTCCTGTTCAGTGGTGAGCCCGGTCACCGCATAACTCAGGCGGTGACCGTCGGTGGCAACCACGCGGATTTCCCTGCCTTCGGTCACCAGCAGCAGACCATTCAGGTAGTAGCGTATATCCTGCTGTGCCATTGCGTACTGCACCAGTGCCAGCAGCTTGCGCATGGCCCCCTGGGAAATCTGGAAACTGCTTTGTGGCTTGCCGGGATCGGCCAGCGCCGGAAAATCGTTTGCCGGGAGGGTCTGCAGGTTGAAGCGGCTCTTGCCCGCCTTGACCTGCAGGCGATTGCTCGCCAGTTCAAGCGCCACTTCGCTGTCCTCCGGCAATGCACGCAGGATGTCGACCAGCTTGCGCGCAGATACCGTCACGGCCTGGGCTTCGCCGCCCTTTTTATCGAAGCCTGTGGCAGTGGCAATCTGCAATTCGAGGTCGGTGGCGACAAAACGCAGTTTTTCCGCGTCACGCTCGATCAGCACGTTCGACAGAATCGGCAGCGTGTGACGCCGTTCAACAATGCCGGTCACGGCCTGAAGCGGCTTGAGCAGGGCATCGCGGTTGATCTGTACGAGTTTCATAGGTTTTATATCTTTAAAAGTAGTAATAGCTAATAGAGGACCTGATGTGCTGTTGAAATCCGGCATTGATCACTGATTGGATGAGCATTATGGGCATTACAAACCAGTGTCCAAGCTGGGGACGGCTTGTGGATAAAAAAGGACAACTTGTCCGTGACCGGAGTAAATCCCGGTTTGTTCACAATAAGTGCACAGGCCATCAACTGCGTAATACCTTCAACAGTGAAGCAATGTCACTGGTCATTTCATTACTGGAACCGCGCAGCTCGGCGATCTTGCGGCAGGCATGCAGCACCGTGGTGTGATCCCGGCCGCCGAAGGCTTCACCGATGTCGGGCAGGCTCATCTGAGTGAGTTCCTTGGCCAGCGCCATTGCAACCTGACGCGGTCGCGCCACATTGCGTGTCCTTTTTTTCGAGTACATCTCCGACACTTTGATTTTGTAGTAGTCGGCGACCGTTTTCTGGATGTTTTCGATGCTCACCTGGCGGCTTTGCGAGGCGAGCACGTCGCGCAGCGCTTCACGTGCCAGATCGA
The DNA here is from genome assembly GCA_019751125.1 of Burkholderiales bacterium. GTDB lineage: Bacteria > Pseudomonadota > Gammaproteobacteria > Burkholderiales > SG8-41. Next base: position 13,059 of record JAIENU010000005.1, read on the forward strand.
CATTTATCGGCTGACCGGTGAAACGCGAATAGGCGAGCACTCGTTTCAGCGCACCCTCAAGCTCTCGGATGTTCGACTGAATGTGTTTGGCGATGAAAAAGGCGACGTTCTCGTCCAGCGTCAGGCCGTCTGCTTCTGCCTTTTTCAGCAGGATGGCCACGCGCATTTCGAGTTCGGGCGGTTCGATGGCAACGGTCAGTCCCCAGCCAAAGCGCGAAATCAGGCGATTCTCGATGCCGGAAATTTCCTTGGGGAAGGTGTCACAGGTGATGATTACCTGCTTGTGTGCCTCGACCAGGGCGTTGAAAGCGTAGAAAAACTCTTCCTGGGTGCGGTTCTTGCCGCTGAAGAACTGGATGTCATCGATCAGCAGCAGGTCCAGCGAATGGTAGTAACGCTTGAAGTCGTCAAAGGCCTTGTGCTGGTACGCGCGCACCACATCCGAAACATATTGCTCGGCGTGGATGTAGCGGATCTTGCTTTCCGGCGCGTGTGCACGCAGGTGGTTGCCGATGGCATGGATCAGGTGGGTCTTGCCGAGGCC
>JAIENU010000178.1 GCA_019751125.1 Burkholderiales bacterium
GCTGATGACAGGTGAACAAAGCCGACGTCAATCAGCCCGCGCAGCTGCTGTTCGCTGACACCGTAAACGCCCTCCAGCGCAGGCAATTGCGGCCTGGGTGCCGCCGGCGCCGATGCTGCGTTCACAGCGGATTCGATGGCCGAAGTCGCCACCTGGTCGCGCAGCATCTTCAGGATGAACAGCGTCAGCGGCTCTGCGGCCTGCACGGGAGCTACCACCACTGCGCAGAACAGGGTGACAAATGCCGCTCGCCAATAGCGCTGCAGGATCGACATGGTGCTGGACCGTAAACGGGCCGGGAGGCCCGGGGGACCGTCATCTCACAACTTAAGACCCGGCAGTGTCAAGGCAGGCCTTCCTGAAAAATCCAGGCAGGCCGTCCTGAAACGAAATAACCAATTGATTTTATTGATTATTTTAAATCAGCGGCGACGAAATTCTTCCACCGATTTCGCCAATTTGCCGTCTGCCGTCTTCAAGGCCCGTGTCACCGGCAGCGTTGCACCGAAGGTCGGCACAAAGGCGGAGTGTTTGCCGGCGCCGCCAATCACCGCGATCAGCAGGTCTTCGGGCCGCTGCACGGCATACAGCACGTCATCCGGCTTCGGATTCGGCAGACGGTCCTTCCAGGTGTTCTTCACCCGGCGCTCGATGTTGTCCTTCGACAGGCGGCCCACCGGCAGCGTCGCGTGCTGCTGCAGAAAATGTTTGGCCTCGGCCTTGGAAAATTGCGCGGCCACCGCCTTGGCGTGTTCGGGCCCCATGATCACCAGCGGCTGTGCCTTGTAGTAGATGTCGTTGGAGCCCGCCGTCGCCATGGTGCCGGCAATGGTGGTGAGCAGGCCCTCGCCATCAAGGCTTTCATGATCGTTGATGTTGTGCAGACACTCGGCGCCGATCACCGTCACCGCACTCGCCTCGCGCGGCAATCCACGCTCGACATGCAGCGGCTCCCAGGGGCTCTCCGCCTCGTTCTCCGCGACCAGGTACGAATACTTGGCCGGGGAACCAAAAGTCGACATGTCGCCCAGAGCCGGAATCGCGCCGCCGATGTTGAGCAGCGCCAGCCGGATCGCGCGACCGATGCTGGCATTGGCCTTGTGGCCGGGACCGAAGGCGTTGTGCCCGGCATTGATGTTCAGTTCCCTCGCCACCGGACCGTTGACGATGACCAGCGGTGCGCAGAGATGCGTTGTCGCCTGCACGCCATAGAGATTCAGAGGCTCCTCGCACATCGCCTCGATCGCCAGCAGATACAGCGGGAAATACCGCGGCTCGCAACCGGCCATTACCGCATTGGCGGCCAGTCGCAGCGGCGTCGCCTCGCCCCAGCGCGGCGGAATCTTCGCCACCGGCTGATCCCAGGGCCGATCACAGTATTCGAGCATCGCCGCGACGCGCGCCTCGGTCGGCGGCACCACGGGCAGGCCGTCACCCCAGCCCTTTTCCATCACCAGCGCATTGACCGCGTCGAAATCGCCGTCGGCATCAATGCTGGCACCGGGGGCCTGCAGCAGCTGTGCGAGCGCGCTCATTGCGCCTTCTCCTTCAGCAGTTTCACGAATTGCGCCACCGCATGGTCGGCGCGCGCCTTGACCCCGTCAATCGACTGGCCGCCCAGCGGATGCTGGATCTCCAGCAACGGCAGATCGGGCACGCCGAACACGCGCGCCTGGGCCTGGCCCAGCTTGAGGAAGGGACCGGAACAGATCACCGCGGTGGTCAGGCCGCGTTTGCTGAGGTTCGACATGTCGTGGACACTCCACGACGTGCACGACCCTCAATCGGCCATTGCGGTGATGACGTAATCCGATTCCGCAACAAGGCGATCAAGAATGTCTGCTGGCGCCGGCAGACTGACACTGTCCTTGCGCAGCGACACCACGGACGCCACCGGCAGCACCGCCTTTACACCCTCAACAATGAACTTCAGCAAGTGATCGGCGTTGCCCTTGCTGTTGTCGAGTATGCCGAGGCGGATGCCACTGCCCTTGGCCACCGCGCGGGTTTCGGTTGCAGCAACAGCTTGCGGGGATGGCGCTTCGGGGACGACCAGACGGATGGTTTGTGACATGAACAGATCCTTTTCCTGGATGACTCCCGGACACGATCTAATTTCGCCCGGGTGCCCGAATCTAGCTCAGGGCCAAGCTTGCCGCAACGCGCAGTCCGAACCATAAAACAAAAAGCCCCGCGACAGGGCGCGGGGCTTTTGTGATACCGGACTGGAATCAGCGGGTGCCGGTGGTACCCGTTGTAACCGTTACGGGATTATTCTGACTGCTGCCGCCCGCGGCAGCCGCAACGGCAGCTGCAGCCGCAGCCGCAGCAGCGCCAGCGGCACCGCCGATACCGCCTGCAGCTGCGCCTTGAGCGCCTGTAACTGAAACAGCAGCATTTGCGACGGCGACCAGATTCAGCCCCGGCAAAGCCCCCATGCCCGTTAACGCTTGCTGAAGTGCAATAAATTGTGTCTGCGTCAATCCCACTGTAGCCGTGGCTTGACCAACAGTCACGGTAACCGTAGCTCCGCCACCTGCAACAGGCGTAACGGTCAATGTTCCTTGCGTTACCGCAGTGGTTGTGGTGTTGGTGACCGTTAAATGAAGGGTCATGACATCGGAACCACGAATACCCATTGTCGCCACAGGTGTAGCGATCCGGACTGCCTCACGGTTATTCTGGTTGATACGGCCGGTCAACGTGCGCATCGCACCTTGCGCGAGGCCAAATAAGGCGGCCATCGCTGAAGGCTGTTTTTCGTCGTAGTTGTATTCACGCACCGTGAACGAAGTGTTCTGCTCCAGAGCAACCACAGTGGCATCCGGGAAGCGAATGATCACCAAGCTGTTCGGACCAGTGGTCACTGTCTGCCCCAGGGCAACCGTGCTATTAACCACAGCAGGAATCGGAGCGCCCTTGCCGGTACTGATCGTTACCTGACCGCGCACTTCACGAACCACACCCTGCGCCAGCGCTGTCAGACTGGTGAATGCCCACAACATCAGGGCCATGATGAAGAATCTGGATTTAGGCAATTCAAACATCGTTACACCCCTAGTTTTTTGGCTGTTTAACGTAACGTGCAAAATCTGCGTGAAGAATCCGTGAAGAGATTTGCTTGTGGCAAACCGTAATAACGGACGCTCGCCATTACGACATCAAAATGTTAAGAAATTATAGCCCAAGTGGCCAAAAAGAGCAGAAATACGCAGTGTTTTACGCCAAAAAAATCACGGTTTTGGCGTAAATTTCCATTCTGGGCCTTGAAGCCAAGTCCCTGAGAGTAAGGAACAAGGAGTGGCTGCAGTGACAGACGGATGGCGTCCCCACGGGGATTCGAACCCCGGTTACCGCCGTGAAAGGGCGATGTCCTAGGCCTCTAGACGATAGGGACGGCGTCTTGTTTGCAGCGAGGTGAACTGCTGGTGGAGGTAAGCGGGATCGAACCGCTGACCTCTTGCATGCCATGCAAGCGCTCTCCCAGCTGAGCTATACCCCCACGCGAGCCGCGCATTATAGCGGCCGATTTTTGGCATGTAAACCGCAATCAGCCGGGAAAGTGCACGAGCTCCCGCGCCATGCGCGCCAGCACCTGTTCGCGGCCGACCAATTCCAGCGTGGCATCCACCGAAGGCGTCTGCGGTTCGCCGGTGACCATCACCCGCAACGGCATCGCCAGCTGCGGGAACTTCAGCTTGTGCTCGGCAACAACGGTTTTCATCGCCGCGCTGATGTTTGCCCGGCTCCACTCGATGTCAGCGAACTGCAGGTGCAATGCAGTGAGCGCCGGGCGCAACGGCGCGGTGTAATGCTGCGCGCGCAACTCAGCCGACGGCTCGAGCGCACGGTAAAAATACACCGCGGCATCAGCAAGCTCTTCTATCGTACTCACCCGCTCCTTGAGCAAGGCGGCCACTCGCGGCAGTTCCGGACCATCAGACAAGGCGCAGCCATCACGCTCAAGGAAGGGCTGCATCAGCGACGCCAGGCGTGCGTCATCGCCTTCCTTCAGATACTGCTGGTTGAGCCAGCCCAGTTTCTCCGGATCAAAACGCGCCGGCGACTTGCTGATGTGCTTGAGGTCGAACCATTCAACGAGCTGCGCCATCGAGAACTTCTCGTCGTCGCCGTGAGACCAGCCCAGCCTAGCCAGATAGTTGTTCAGCGCCTCGGGCAGGTAACCGTCCTCGTGGTATTGCATCACGCTGACCGCGCCGTGGCGTTTTGACAGCCTCTCCCCGTCCGCGCCCAGAATCATCGGCAGGTGCGCGAACAGCGGCAGGCTGGCACCCAGCGCCTTGTAGATGTTGATCTGCCGCGGCGTGTTGTTGACATGGTCGTCACCGCGCACGACATGGGTGATCTGCATGTCGATGTCGTCGATGACGACGCCGAAGTTGTAGGTCGGAATGCCGTCGGCGCGCATGATCACCAGATCGTCGAGTTCGGCATTGGCCACCGTGATCGGGCCCTTGACCAGATCGTTGAAGGTGACCTCGCCGCTGTCCGGCGTGCGGAAACGGATTACCGGTTTCATGCCGGCCAGCGCTTTCAGGCCCAGGCGCTGCGCATTCTCCGGCCGCCAGCGGCCGTCGTAACGCGGCTTCTCGCCGCGGGCGCGCTGCTGCTCGCGCAATGCATCGATCTCCTCACGCGTCGCATAACACTCATAAGCCTGACCGTCACGCAGCAACTGCTGCACCGCCGCCTGGTAACGCTCGAGGCGATGCATCTGGAAATACGGGCCTTCGTAATCGAGTCCCAGCCAGTTCATACCATCGAGGATCGCCTGCACCGACGCGTCGGTGGAACGCTCGCGATCGGTGTCCTCAATGCGCAGGATGAAGCTGCCGCCCTGCTGCTTGGCAAAAGCCCAGCAGAACAGCGCAGTGCGTGCGCCGCCAATGTGCAGATAGCCGGTGGGACTCGGCGCGAAACGGGTGCGAACCATGATCAATGACTCAAGCCGCTGAAAAAGGGCGCCATTTTACGCGGGCCTGGGCTTTCCCGCCGGTTCAATAGCGCGCCGATCAAAAGCGGTCCGGACGATATGGTGCGAGATCGATGCGCGACGGCCGGCCGGCAATCAAGTCAGCCATCAGCCTGCCGGTGGGTGCGCCGCCGCACAGGCCGACATGGCCATGGCCGAAGGCGTAGTAGGTGTTTGCGTAACGCGTTGCGCGGCCGATCACCGGCGTCGAATCCGGCATCGACGGCCGCCGCCCCATCCATTGCGTGGCGTCGACTCGGCTGATGCCGGGAAACATGCGCTGCATCAGCGTCGCCAGACGGTCTGCGCGGCGGTAGTCGGGTGCCGCATCAATGCCGGCAAACTCGCTCTGCCCGGCGATGCGCAGGCCCATCTCCATCGGTGTCACAAAACATTTATGTTCCGGCACCATCAGCGGCATCGGCAATTCGACCCGCGGATCGGAAAACGTCACGTGGTAGCCCCGCTCGGCCTCCAGCGGCACTGCATCACCCAGTGCCGCGCTGAACTCGTTGGAATGCGAGCCGGCGCAGATTACCAGCGTCTCCACCGGCAGGTCGCCGGCATCCGTGCGCAACGCCCGCGGACCATTGGGCCCGACATCAATGCCGAGCACGCTACGCTGCAGGATGCGCCCGCCATCACGCTCGAACTGCGCGGCCAGCGATTTGGTCAGACGCTCGGGGTTGGCACACCAGCCGTGGTCGTGCAGAAAAAGACCCATGCGGAAATCGCCTTTGAGCTGTGGCACGCGCCGGCGCAGTTCTTCCGCATCCAGCTCATCAATGACCACACCGCGGTCGCGGCGCAGTTTCCAGCCCAATGCGTCGGCTTCGTAAGCCTTGCGGTCCGAATACACCGCGATGTAGCCGCTGCGGTGGATCAGGTCCTCGACGCCGGCGTTTTTCACCAGCGGCTCATAGGCCTCGAAAGTCTGCACCAGCAGCGCGCGCAGGCCGTCGGCAATGCGCTCGACACGTTTGCGATCGGCGGCGGCAACAAAACGCAGCAGCCAGGGCATGGCCTTCGGCAGGTAGGACCAGCGCAAGGCCAGCGGCCCCAGCGGGTCCATCAGGTAACCGGGCACCTGGCCGAGGATGCCGGGCATCGAAATCGGCGCGCATGAGCCGGGGCTCAGGATGCCCGCGTTGCCAAAGGAGCAGTATTCACCCGGCGGGCGCTGGTCGACGACAGTGACGGCGTGGCCGTCGCGGCGCAGGTAGCTGGCGGTGGCGATGCCGACAATGCCGGCACCGATGACGGTGATGTTTCGTGTCTGCATGAGCTTGGGGGCCGATTATAGCCAGCGGTTTGGCGATGGCCCGCGGCCAGTGGTAAAATTCGCGCCGGCTTGGGCGGTTAACTCAGCGGTAGAGTGCCACCTTCACACGGTGGAAGCCACTGGTTCGATCCCAGTACCGCCCACCAATCCTTTCTGCTTCATGGCGCATCACGCACGGCCGTGATTCACAAGATGCCAGCGGCAGTGCCCGGCAGAAAACCGCTAACAACCGCGGAAACAACCGGAAAGTCGCGCGATGCCCGATCTGATCTACACGCCGCTTTACACCCCGCCGGAACGACTCGACCAGCCGGCCCTGTGGTTTGCCTTCCAGCGCTCATCGATCCTCGTCATAGATCCCGCTTCAGCCGCACTGCCCTGCTGCGGCCATCTCTCTGAACATGGCGTGGAGGCCGTACGCAGCACCTACCTCGGCCTGCTCGACGGCCAACACTGTTATGCCGCCGAAATCGACGAGCAACACCCCTTGCCCGAGGGCTGGGCAAAACTGGGGCTGCGCGACATGTTCGCGATGGTCGATGGCACCACCGCGGCGCTGTCCGGTCGCGCGCTGCAACTGCTGGACTGGGAGCGCAACCACCAGTTCTGCAGCCGCTGCGGCACACCGACGCGCGCACGCAGCGACGAACGCGCCCGCGCCTGCCCGGCCTGCCGCTTCACCACCTATCCGCTGGTATCACCTGCGGTGATGGTGCTGGTGACCCGCGGACGCGAACTGCTGCTCGCACGCAAATCGGAGTGGGCGCCGGGACGTTATTCGGCCATCGCAGGTTTTGTCGAACCCGGCGAAATGCTCGAGGACACCGTGGCCCGTGAAACCATGGAGGAAGTCGGTGTCAAGGTCGGCGAACTGCGCTACTTCGGCAGCCAGCCCTGGCCTTTTCCGCATTCGCTGATGGTCGCCTTCACCGCCGAATACGCCGGCGGCGAGGTCCGTCCCGACGGCGTCGAAATCGAGGAAGCCTCCTGGTTCGATGCCGAAGCCCTGCCCAACCTTCCCGCCAGCGTCAGCATTTCGCGCCGGCTGATCACCACCGTTGCCGCCGACCTGGCGCGGCGCATTCCGCGCCGCTGATTCCGAAAGCGCCTGACCGCATGAACATGCCCAAACTCAATCCGCTGCTGCGCCTGCATGCCCTGGGCCAGCGCATCTGGCTCGACAACCTGTCTCGCACACTGCTGCACGAAGGCACTCTGCAGAAACTGATCACCGAAGACCGTATTGCCGGCGTGACCTCGAACCCGACGATTTTTTTCAAGGCGATCAGCGAAAGCCCGCATTACCGCAGCGAACTGCAGCGCCTGCGCGCCGATCCGGCACTGAGTGCCGAACAGCGTTACGAGGCACTGGCGGTCGCCGACATCCAGGGCGCCTGCGACCTGCTCGCGCCGCTGCACAAATCAACCCAGGGCAACGATGGCTACGTCAGCCTCGAAGTCTCGCCGGCACTGGCGCATGACGCAGCGGCGACCGTGGCCGCCGGCCTGCGGCTGAAGGCCGCGGTGGCGCGCGACAACCTGATGATCAAGGTGCCGGCGACCGCCGCCGGACTGCAGGCCATCGAAGCACTGGCAGCCAAAGGCTGTTCGGTGAACGTCACGCTGATGTTCTCGCTGCGCCATGTCCGCGATGTCCATGCCGCCTGGCTGCGCGGCATCTCCGCGCTGGCCGCCGCAGGCGGCGATCCGCGCAGGGTGCGGTCGGTGGCCAGCGTGTTCCTCAGCCGCGTGGATACCCTGATTGACAAAAAACTCGAGGCCATCGGCGGCGACGCACTGGCCCTGCGTGGCAAATCAGCGGTTGCGATGGCCCGCGTCGCCTATGCCGAAGACCGGGAGCGCCGCACCCAGCCCGCACATGCCGCACTGGGATCAAAAGGCATGAATGCCCAGCAACTGCTGTGGGCGAGCACCGGCACCAAGAATCCCGCGTACAGCGATGTGCTTTATGTCGAATCGCTGATCGGCCCGGACACCGTGAACACCGTTCCGGACGCAACCCTGGCTGCATTCCGCGACCACGGCCGCGCCGAAGAAACCCTGACCCGGGACGTGGATGCCGCCCGCAGCCAGCTGGCCGCCTTGCGCGACCTGGGCATCGACCTTGATCAGGCAGGCGAGCAGTTGCAGGCCGAAGGCCTGAAGCTGTTTGCGGATTCCTTTGACCAACTGCTGCAGCTGACCGCCTGAGGCAGATCGCTCAGGCCGGTTCCCGGCGCCACAAGGCGCCGCCGCTGGCCTTGTCGATGTCATTCAGCTGCGCTTCGTGCGCTGCCAGCTCCTCGGCAGTGGCCCGTGGCACCACAAACTTCAGGCTGCCGCGCTCAAAACCAGCCGCCCTGTGCTCGGTGCGGACCACTTCGGCCTCGCCGATCAGGCTGTCCTGACCGCGGGTCATCGCCAGGTAAACATCGGCCAGCAATTCGGCATCAAGCAGGGCGCCGTGCAGCGTGCGCGCCGAATTGTCGATCTGGTAGCGGTCACACAGCGCATCAAGGCTGTTGCGCTTGCCCGGATGCAGATTCTTGGCCATGCGCAGCGTGTCGATCACCGACGGACAGTATGTCGACAGCTTCTTCCGCCGCAGCAAGGCGAGCTCATGGTCGAGAAAGCCGATGTCGAAAGGCGCGTTGTGGATGATCAGCTCGGCACCCTGGACATACTCGATCAATTCATCGACGATCTCCGCAAAGCGCGGCTTGTCACTGAGAAACTCGGTGGTCAGCCCGTGCACCTGCAAGGCGCCCTCGTCACTGTCGCGCCCGGGATTCACGTAACGGTGGAAATGCCGCCCGGTCAGCCGGCGGTTGACCAGTTCGACACCTGCGACCTCGATGATGCGGTGGCCGAGCTTGGGCTCGAGACCGGTGGTCTCGGTGTCGAGAATGATCTGTCTTGCAGTCATTGGTGATTGCTCCCCTCCAGCACGCTGTCCACGCCGCGATTGGCCAGCGCATCAGCCCGCTCGTTGCCGTCATGCCCGGCATGACCCTTGACCCACAGCCACTCGACAGTATGCCGCGCCGCCGCCTCATCGAGCTGCCGCCACAGGTCTTCGTTTTTCACCGGCTTTTTATCCGCAGTTTTCCAGCCGCGTTTTTTCCAGCCGTGTATCCACTCGGTGATGCCCTGCTGCACGTATTTCGAATCAGTGTGCAGGCGCACCGTACACGGCCGCTTCAGCGCCTCCAGCGCCCGGATCACCGCAGTCAGTTCCATGCGGTTGTTGGTGGTCTGCGCCTCACCGCCGAACAGTTCGCGTTCACGGCCACCATTCTTCAGCAAGGCACCCCAGCCGCCGACACCCGGATTGCCCTTGCAGGCGCCGTCGGTATGAATCTCGACAACGCAGTCGCCTGTTTCGTTTTTCATTTCGCCACCCGTCGCGCCGCTCATTGCACGCGCACCCGCGCCGCAGCAGCCTCCTCGTCGCGCACACGCTCCGGCACCGCGGCCAGGTTTTTCTTCGGTGCCGCCTGGTCACTCCACTTCGGCATGATCAAACGGATGCCGCGCACCCGCTTCACTGCCTGCAGGAAAAACACGCCGCCGGCAATCGGCCACCAGCGGTCACCGGCCTTTTCCATGAAGGCAAAACGGTCCAGCCACTTCTGCTCGCCGCAGGGCGGTGCGTAACAGGCCATCGAACCAGCAACAATTTCCAGTCCGAGCAGCGCAAACCAGTCCTTGACCCGCGTCAGGTGGAGGAAGCGGCCATGCCAGGGAAAATCACGGCTGCCACCGATGCGCCGGCGCAGGCCCCACAGGCTCAGCGGATTGAAGCCGGCGATCACCACATGACCCTCGGGACGCAGCGCGCGGGCCACCTCGCGCACGATCTGGTGCGGATTGTCGGAAAAGTCCAGCGTGTGCGGCAACAGCATCAGGTCAACACTGTTGGATTCGATCGGCAGGTCGCGGAAATCGGCATGCAGCCCGGCACCGGCGTCCCGCCCCGCGCGCACCCGCAGAGGAATCCGGCTGGCCCGGAGCAGGTCGATGTTTTCCAAGCCCAGTTGCAGGGCGTGGTAGCCAAAGATGTCGGCCACCGCGTTGTCAAAATAAGCCTGCTCGCGGTCGAGCACATAACGGCCCGGCGGCGTGGCCAGCCACTGCGTCGCAGTCACTGCATCTTGCGTTGTCGGCGCGGCGTCATTGATCGACATGTCCGCAGTTTAAATCATTATTTGTCATAATCCGCGCGCAGATCCGCGGCCGCCGCACAGCAGCCCGGCAAAACAGACAAGGAGCACCATCCATGGCCGCATACGACATCGTTGCGCTGCGTGCATTCAGCGACAATTACATCTGGACCCTGCGCGATGCCACACATGCCGCCGTGGTCGATCCGGGCGAAGCGCAGCCGGTGCTCGACTGCCTCGAACGCGAGGGACTGCAGCTCGCCGCCATACTCAACACCCACCACCACGCCGACCATGTCGGCGGCAACGCCGCGCTGCTGGCAAAGTTCCCGGTGCCGGTCTATGGGCCGCGTGATGAGCGCATCCCCGAAACCACCCATCCGCTGGCCGGTGGCCAGCGCTTCACGCTGCCCCACTTCGGCATCGAGTTCACCGTGCTCGACATTCCCGCGCACACCCGTACACACATCGCCTTCCACGGCGACGGCCTGCTGTTCTGCGGCGATACGCTGTTTGCCGCGGGCTGCGGCCGGCTGTTCGAAGGCACGCCACGGCAGATGCACGAGGCGCTGACGCTGCTGACAGGACTGCCCGACACCACCCGCGTCTACTGCGGCCACGAATACACCCTGTCCAACCTGAAGTTCGCACGTGCCGCCGAGCCCGACAACGCCCTGCTCGAAGAACTGACCGCGCGCATGCAGAAGTTGCGGGATGCCGGCCAGCCGACCCTGCCCTCGACCATCGCCATTGAAAAAGCCAGCAACCCCTTTATCCGCGTCACCGCCCCCGGCGTGATGGCCAGCGCCAGCGCCCGTGCCGGCAAAACACTCACCGATCCGGTCAGCGTGCTCGCCGAAATCCGTGACTGGAAGAACAATTTCTGAACGAAATCCCCGGATTCACGCCAAATCTGGGGTTTTGTTCGTAATTCATTGATTTTGAATGGATATTTGGTTTGACAGGGCGAGGGGTCGCGGCTACCATTCGCGACAGTCCGGGTTGCCGCGGCAGCCGTTCGTGGATGGAGCCTGAATCAATGCATGAACCCCACCGCATGAGCCGATCGATCGCCAGCCTGATAATCCGCTTTGCAGCCCGTCCCCTGCTGCCCGCCCTGCTGTTGTTGGCCGCAGGCTGCGCCCAGATCCCGGTGGAAACACCCGCACCGCCCGAACTCGGCTTCACCCCCTCGACAGCATCCGCCACAGACCCGATTACCAGCCTCACCCTGCGCGCTGCGCCACCACCGCCGGTGATCGCCGTGGAGCGCGAACCCGTAGCCAAGCCCGCGCCGAAGGACGTCTGGGAACGCATCCGCAATGGTTACACGATGCGGCCGATGGACACCGATCTGGTCCGCCACTGGGAAAATTTCTACTCGTCAAAACCTGAATTCTTCGCGCGGCTGGTCGACCGCAGCCGCCACTACCTGTTCCACATCGTCGAGGAAATCGAACGCCGCAAGATGCCCAGCGAGATCGCGCTGCTGCCGGTGATCGAGTCGGCCTACAACCCGCAGGCCTATTCCAAGGCACACGCTTCGGGGCTGTGGCAGTTCATCCCCTCCACCGGCAAGAACTACGGCCTGCGCCAGAACTGGTGGTATGACGGTCGGCGGGACGTGATCGCCGCCACCGGCGCCGCGCTCGACTACCTGGAAAAACTCCATGGCATGTTTGGCGACTGGGAACTCGCGCTGGCCTCATACAACTGGGGGGAAGGCGCGGTCAGCCGCGCTGTTGCACGCAACCAGGCACGCGGCCTGCCCGCCGACTACGCCAGCCTCACCATGCCGGCGGAGACGCGCAACTATCTGCCCAAGCTGATTGCGGTCAAAAACATCATCGCCGATCCGGCACGCTTCGGCATCCGCCTCGCCCCGGTGCCGAACGAACCCTACTTTGAAGTCATCACCGTACAGCGCCACATCGATGTCAAGCTCGCCGCCAAATTCGCGGGCATGCCGCTCGACGAATTCCGTTTCCTGAATCCCGCGCACAACAAGCCGGTGATCAAGGCCGGATCGGCAGAGACCATCGTGCTGCCGCGCAGCCAGGTGGCGACCTTCATGGCCAATTATGAAAACCACGACAAGCCGCTGGTGACCTGGCAGGCACACACGGTGAAACCGGGTGAAAAGCCGGAAAAGATCGCCGCCAGCTACGGCATGAGCGTGTCCGAGCTGAAATCAGTGAACAACATCGGCGGCAAGAACCAGTTCCGTGCCGGACTGCCGCTGCTGGTACCGGTCAAGGAAGGCGGCACCCCCAACCTGCCCGATCTGCCGGCCACTCCAGTCACCCTGTCCAAGGCCTACAGCACGGCGCGCAGCACCCACGCCAAAGGCGCCGGCAAACATGCTGTCAAGAGCAGCAGCGCCAAACGCACTCCGGCGAAACGCGCGCAAACACCCACCAAACCCGGGACCGCCAAGGCCAAAGCCGCACCCAAGGCCAAGCCGCCGGCGAAATCCGCCGTCGTCGCGTCGCAGCAGCGGCGCTGATTCCCCACTTGAATGAATACCCCTCGCCCGTCAGCGGGCGAGGTGGCAGCGCGCGTGGTGTTGCGCGGTGAACGCGCGCTCTTCTGGATAAGCCTGGGCACAGGCCGCCTCGGCCATCGGACAGCGCGGATGGAAGTGACAGCCTGCCGGCGGATTCACCGGCGACGGCAGGTCACCGGAAAGGCGCAGCACCGGCCGCTGTGCCTGCGGATCGGCCACCGGCACCGCAGCCAGCAACGACTTGGTGTAGGGATGACGCGGATCGCGCAGCACCTGATGCACCGCGCCGCGCTCGACGATGCGGCCGAGATACATCACCGCCACTTCGTCGGCCATGTGCTCGATCACCGCCATGTTGTGGCTGATGAACAGATAGGCGAGGCCTTTCTCCCTCTGCAGCCGCTTCAGCAGATTGAGGATCTGCGCCTGCACCGACACATCGAGCGCACTGGTCGGCTCATCACAGACGATCAGCTTCGGCTCCACCGACAGCGCGCGGGCAATCGCGATGCGCTGGCGCTGGCCACCTGAGAATTCATGCGGATAACGCGACCTGATCTCGGGCGAAAGACCAACCTCACCGAGCAGCGCGTCGATGTGCGCCTGCCGTCCGGCGGCATCACCACCCACACCCAGGGCCAGCATGCCTTCCTCCAGCGCATCACCGATGCGGATGCGCGGGTTCAGCGAAGCATAGGGATCCTGGAAAATGATCTGCACCTCGCGCCGCTTCAGCCGCAGCCCC
>JAIENU010000250.1 GCA_019751125.1 Burkholderiales bacterium
CCGAGCAGCGTGAAGTTGACCAGCGTCAGCGGCGTCGCCCACTCCTGCAGGAATTTGATGCAGGCGTAGATCATGCCGGTGCAATAAAACAGCAGCAGGCACAGCAACGTGCCGGCAATACCTGCCAGCAGCGTCGCATCACAACCCAGCCAGTGCAGCAGGCCGTATGCAGCGACTGCCGCAATGAACGCCGGCAATACGATCACCTCACGCGACAGCCAAGAGGTGCGCCACATCGCCATCGCACGCCAGGCCCGCTCGGGATGGCCCAAATGAAAAAACGAAGCGAGCAATCCGGCGCCCAGCAGCAGCACCGACAGCGCACTGCCGCAGACGTAAAAACCCGCCGCCGGCGCATCGATCCACGACGCCGCAGCAGCTGCCTCAAGGCCGAACATCGCCAGAAACAAACCCTGCCCGGCACCGATCAGCGTGGTCAGCAGCACCACCGAGAATGCGGGATTCATTTGCCTGCCTCCGCCGCCAGCGGCATCGGTCCGTCAATCTCCAGCGGATTGGCAGTCGAAGCGGCAGCAGCCTCCGCTTTCGCCGGTGCGCGCCGCGGCAGGTAGTGATTGGCCGGCTTGGTGCCCCACTCCGGCATCAGCTGATAGCCCGCGGCCTCGCGGATGGCTTTGGACACGATCGACTCCTCGTCATGGATGTCGCCGTACAGCCGCGCATTGGTCGGACAGGCGAGCACGCATGACGGCTTGCGCTCGGCTTCCGGCAGCTTCTCGTCATGGATGCGGTCGACACACAGCGTGCATTTCTTCATCACCTTCTGGTGCTCGTCGAGCTCGCGTACGCCATACGGACAGGCCCAGGCGCAGTACTTGCAGCCGATGCACTTGTCGTAATCAACCAACACGATGCCGTCTTCCGGCCGCTTGTAGCTGGCGCCGGTCGGACACACCGGCACGCAGGGCGGATCCTCGCAGTGCAGGCAGGACTTCGGGAAATGCACCGTCTGCGTATCCGGAAACTCGCCAACCTCGAAAGTCTGCACGCGATTGAAAAAAGTGCCGGTCGGATCGCGGTCGTACGGGTTGTCGTCAGCCATGAAGCCGGCTTCACCCGAGGTGTTCCATTCCTTGCAGCTGGTCACGCAGGCATGGCAGCCGACGCAGACATTAAGGTCGATGACCAATGCGAGTTGAGTCATCGCGAGTACTCCATAACCAATACCGTCGTCCCGGCGCAAGCCGGGACCCAGAAAGATCTGGATTCCGGCTTGCGCCGGAATGACGGGTGCCTTTTTGTAAATCCCGGAAAGCTCAGCAGTGACGTCATTTGAATTCCCCCTTGCCGGCGACAAAGCCCTGCCACAGCCTGCGCACCGGATTCATGCCCGGCAGCGGCGTCAATGGCGCGAACTGCGGGAAGGTTTCCTTGGCTTCATCAGCCTCGGCCTTGCGGATACGCACCCGCACGTCATACCAGCCCGCCTGGCCGGTCACCGGATCGGAGTTCGACACGGTGCGACCTTCTCCCGCCGGCAGTTCTTCAGTGATCAGGTGGTTCAACAGAAAACCGCGCCGCGCTTCATTGGCTTCAGGCGCGAGACTCCACGCGCCCTGCGCCTTGCCGATCGCGTTCCAGGTCCACACCGTCCCCGGCTCCACCGCATTGCTGTGCCGGCACATGCAGCGCACGCGGCCGTGGGCGGACTCGACCCAGATCCAGTCGCCGTCGGCGATGCCCTCGGCCAGCGCCGTTTTCTCGTTTACAAACAAGTAGTTATGCGCATGGATCTGGCGCAGCCAGGCATTCTGCGAATCCCAGGAGTGATACATCGCCATCGGCCGCTGGGTGATCGCCGCCAGCGGATATTGCGCGGTGTCTGTCGCCTGCACTTCCAGCGGCGCGTAATAAAACGGCAGCGGATCAAAATAAGTGGTGATGCGTTCGCGCAGATGCGCCGGCGGCACGCGTTTGCCGTGGCCTTTGGCAGCGCGGCGGAACTTCTGCAGCACCTCGGCGTAGATCTGGATGATCACCGGATCCGGGAAGCGGCGCAGTTTCATCTGGTGCGCCCAGTCGGAATAACCCTGGTTCCAGTTGCGCATGTACTGGTGTGATTCCGGCATCACGTGGTGAAACACGCAATTGTTGTTTGCGTACATCTCCCACTGCTTCGGATTGGGTTCACCCACCAGCGCCTTGTCGCCATCCTTGCCGCGCCAGCCGATCAGGAAGCCCTGACCTGATCCCGGTTCGGTTTCGAAATTGACAATGAAATCCGGATAGTCCTTGAACTTGCGCGAGCCATCAGGCTTGGTGAAGGCCGGAAACTTCAGCCGCCCCGCCAGCTCGACCAGCACTTCCTGGAAAGGCTTGCACTCGCCCTTGGGCGGCACCACCGGCACGCGCACCGAATCCACCGGCCCGTCGAATTCCGAAATCGGCCGGTCGAGCATCGACATCACGTCATGGCGCTCGAGGTAGGTGGTGTCGGGCAGGATCAGGTCGGCGAAGGCCGTCATCTCCGACTGGAAGGCATCGCAGACGATCAGGAACGGTATCTTGTACTCTCCCGACGCATCTTTATCATTCAACATCTTGCGCACCTCGACGGTGTTCATCGTCGAGTTCCACGCCATGTTCGCCATGAAAATCAGCAGCGTGTCGATGCGGTAAGGATCACCACGCCAGGCATTGGTGATGGCGTTGTGCATCATGCCGTGCACCGCCAGCGGATGTTCCCAGGAGAAGGCCTTGTCGAGGCGCACCGGGCCGCCGTTCTCGTCTACAAACAGGTCCTCCGGACCACCGGGGAAACCCAACGGCGCACCACCCAGCGGCGTATCCGGCTTGATCGCTGCGGGATCGTTGGGATTACGTGCATACACCGGCGGCGTGCTGCGCGGGAACGGCGCCTTGTGGCGGAAACCGCCGGGCCGGTCAATGGTGCCGAGCAGCGACATCAGGATCGACAGCGCGCGGATGGTCTGAAAACCGTTGGAATGCGCGGCCAGCCCGCGCATCGCATGGAAGGCCACCGGGTTGCCGGTGACCTTGTCATGCTTGCGGCCCCAGCTGTCGGTCCAGGCAATTGGCAGCTCGATTTTCTGGTCGCGTGCGGTGACACCCATTTCCTGCGCCAGGCGGCGGATCGTCGCGGCATCGATGCCGGTGATCCTGGCTGCCCATTCCGGCGTGTATTCAGCGAGCCGTTCACGCAGCAGCTCGAAGGCCGGCTTCACCGGCGTGCCGTTCGGCAGGCGGTAGCTGCCGGTCAATGCCGGGTCACTGCCTGCCGTGTGGTTGATCACTGCCCGGTTCGAATGGCGATCCCACCACAGCTGCTGGTGCTTGCGGTGCGGATTTTTTTCCTCGGCCTGTTCGTCGCAGACGATCATGCCGAACTGGTCGCTGGCCTCGTCCATGTTCACCAGATAACCGGCGTTGCTGTACTGGGCGAGGAATTCGCGGTCGTAAAGACCCTGCTTCAGCAGTTCATGGTTCAGCGCCAGCAGCAAGGCGCCGTCGGTGCCGGGGCGGATCGGGATCCACTCGTCAGCCACCGCCGAATAGCCGGTACGCACCGGATTGACCGAGATGAACTTGCCGCCGTTACGCTTGAATTTCGAGAGTGCGATTTTCAGCGGATTGGAATGGTGGTCTTCGGCAGTGCCAATCATCACGAACAGCTTGGCGCGATCAAGGTCGGGGCCGCCGAACTCCCAGAAGCTGCCGCCGATGCTGTAGATCATGCCCGCGGCCATGTTCACCGAGCAGAAGCCGCCGTGGGCAGCGTAGTTCGGCGTGCCGAACTGACGCGCGAACAGACCGGTCAGCGCCTGCATCTGGTCGCGGCCGGTGAACAGCGCGAATTTTTTCGGATCGGTCGAGCGGATCTTGCGCAGCCGCTCCTCCATCAGCCGGAAGGCCTCATCCCAGCTGATCGGCTCGAACTCATTGGCGCCGCGCTCGGCGCCGGCCTTGCGCCGCAGCGGCTGCGTCAGCCGCGCCGGCGAATACTGCTTCATGATGCCCGAGGCACCCTTGGCGCAGATCACGCCCTGGTTCAGCGGATGCTCGGGATTGCCTTCGATGTAACGGACTTCGCCGTTCTTCAGGTGCACGCGGATGCCGCAGCGGCAGGCGCACATGTAGCAGGTGGTGTTGCGGGTTTCGGTCTGGTCCGCAGTCTGGGCGCTGGCACTCATTCGTATGCCTCTGTTTCGGCTTATTGTTCCCGGATTATTCCCGGATTATTCCCGCGGCCGATTGTAGGGGCGCCACCCTGTGCCCCGGCTCAAATATTCTTATGCCCCCATTACGCCCTCATTACCCCTGAAACGCCCGGAATTCGGCTATTTATTCATCCATTTACTGGACTGCACCGGCTTCCAGCCACGCAGGCCTGCCACCAGGCGCTGCGGATCAGCATCCACCAGCAGCAAGTCGCGGTGCACCGGGGTCACGAAGCGCTCGGTCACGGCATGGTCCAGGAAGCCGCGCAGGCCGTCGAAATAGCCCGCGGTGTTGAGCAGGCCGCAGGGCTTGTGGTGCTCGCCCAATTGGGTCAGCGCCGCGACCTCGAACAGCTCATCCAGCGTGCCCAGCCCGCCGGGCAGCGCGATGAAGGCGTCCGAGTGCTGCCGCATCAGCGCCTTGCGTTCATGCATCGACTCCACCACATGCAGCTCGGTCAGGCCGGTATGCACCACCTCGCGCTCGAGCAGCCGCCGCGGCGTGATACCGATGGCACGCACACCCTGCGCCAGCGCCGCCTCGGCCACCACGCCCATCAGTCCGATGTTGCCACCGCCGAAGACAATGCCCAGGCCCGCCTCGCCGATCGCCGACACCATCGCCCGCGCCGCTTCGGCATAGACATCGCCGCGCCCGGTGTTCGAACCGCAAAAAATGCAGATGTTGTTCATGTCTTTTCCTGGCAGATCACTAATTCACGGATACGGCCTGGATTTTAAGCGCTGGCCGCCCGCTCTTAACCCCATGCCTTAACTCCATCCATTAACCCCATCCGGCCAGCCCGCACGTTTAAACACCCATACAACCCTGGAGGCTCACATGAACCACCCGATCCGCCCGCTGCTTGCCCTGATCCTCGCTGCCTTTGCCGGCGCCGCCACCGCCCAGACCGAAACCGGCGGCCAGGCGATCACCATCTACAGCACCTCCCGGCCCGGTGCATTGCCGCCCGAGCTGTACCGCGGCGGCGGCAACGGACCGGCCATCCCCGGCTACGCCGTGGTCCGCCAGCAGCGCGAGCTCGCCCTGCAGCGCGGCCGCAACAGCGTGCGCTTCAACGACGTTGCGGCACTGATAGACCCGACCACGGTGCGTTTTGAATCGCTGACCGATCCCGCGGGTACCCGCGTGCTCGAACAGAATTTCCAGTTCGACCTGGTCAACACGCAGCGTTTACTTGAAAAATACATTGACCGCCGCATCAGCGTTGATCAGGTGCGCGGCAGCGGTGTCGAAAGTTTCAGCGGCACCCTGCTCTCCACCAGCGGCGGCATCGTGCTCAAGCGCGACGACGGCGGCATCCAGACCCTGCCGCACAACGCCGGGGTGCGCCTGCCTGACCTGCCCGGCGGCCTGATCACGCGGCCGACGCTGGTGTGGGATGTCAACGCCAGCCGCGCCGGCAACCACGCCAGCCGCGTCTCCTACCAGACCGGTGGCATGACCTGGTGGACCGATTACAACCTGACTTATCAGGACGGCACGGATGCCAACTCCTGCAAACTCGATGTCGGCGCCTGGGTCAGCATCGTCAACAAGTCCGGCGCCGGCTACAGCGACGCACGGCTGAAACTGGTCGCCGGCGACGTCAACCGCGTGCAGCAGCCGGGTCGCGTTCCTGCTGCGGCAATGGCCCGCGCCAGCATCGCCGCCGAAGCCGCGCCCGGTTTCGAGGAAAAGGAATTCTTCGAATACCACCTCTACACCCTCGGCCGTCCGGTGACGCTGCCCGACAACTCCACCCAGCAGTTCGAGCTGTTCCCGGTGGCGCGCGGCGTGCCCTGCGAGAAAACCCTGGTCTATCAGGGAACTCCGGGCTTTCGCGGCTACGGCGGCCCGGTCACCGACCGCAACTACGGCCAGACCGGCAACCGCAAGGTCGATGTGTTCCTCAGTTTCAAGAACGGCCAGTCACAGAACCTCGGCCAGCCCCTGCCCGCCGGCCGCATCCGCGTGTCCAAGCTCGACCCCGCCGACCAGACGCTGGAGTTCATCGGCGAAGACAGCCTCGACCACACCCCGCGCAACGAGAACGTGCTGATCAGGATGGGCTCGGCCTTCGATGTGGTCGGCGAGCGGCGGCAGGTCAACTTCAGCATCGATACTTCACGCAAGACTATGACCGAAGAGATTGAGGTCAAGGTACGCAACCAGAAAAAAGAGGCGGTCACCGTAATGGTGCGCGAACAACTCTACCGCTGGAGCCACTGGCAGATCACCAGCAAGAGCCACGACTACCGCAAGGACGATGCGCGGACGGTGATGTTTCCGGTGAAGCTGGCGGCGGGGGCTGAGGGGGTGGTGCGGTATAGCGTGACTTACACTTGGTAAATTGGCAGTCTCACGGGAATTTGAGCACGAAAGAGCCCGTAGGGCGCATAAGCGAAGCGCCATGCGCCGCATGACAAACTTGAATAACCACTGCGGTTTGATCATCCACTGACATCCGGCGGATTGCGCCGCTGCGCGCCGCGAAGCAAGTCCTCCTGGGGGACGGCTTATCCGCCCTACGATCTTCCGCAATTTCAGATATCGCCTACCCCACCCTGCTATACAATTTCCCCCAATAACAACCGACCCGCAGGGAGCTCACCATGGACCTCGGCACCATCATCGGCCTTGCCATCCTCGTCATCGCGTTGGTCTACGGCATCACCATCTACAACGCGCTGGTGCAGATCAAGCACAACGTGTCCAAGGCCTGGGCGAACATCGATGTGCTGCTGAAGCAGCGCCATGACGAGCTGCCGAAGCTGGTGGAGACCTGCAAGCAGTACATGAAATTCGAGCAGGACACGCTGGCGCGGGTGATCGAGGCGCGCTCGAAGGTGTTCACGGCGCGCGAGGCGCAGAACGTGCCGGCACTGGGCCAGGCCGAGAGCGGCATGCGCGCGGCGCTGGGCAGCCTGTTCGCGCTGGCCGAGTCCTATCCGGAGCTGAAAGCCAACCAGACCTTCCAGCAGCTGCAGACGCGCATCTCCAGCCTCGAAAACGCCATCGCTGACCGCCGCGAGTTCTACAACGAGTCGGTGAACATCAACAACGTGCGTATTGAACAGTTTCCGGACCTGATCATCGCCCGCCTGCTCGGCTTCAAGGAAGCGCAGCTTCTGGAATTCAGCGAGGAAGAACGCAAGGACGTGGACGTCAAGCAGCTGTTCAACAGCTGACCGTCGCGCTGCTGACCGGCTCCACGCCGCCCCGCGGCTGAATGCACCTCTCCTTCAACAGCACGACCTTCAACGTCGCCGGCTTCAGCGGCCGCGGGCCTCTCCTGCTCTCCGGCGGGCTGCACGCGATCATCGTGGTCATCGCACTGCAGACCGAGGATCCGCGCAGCTGGCCCTGGGCGCTGCTGGGCATGAGTGTGGTCAGCTTTTTTGCCTGGATCGGCAACACCCGCCGCTACCGCGCCATCCACGACCTGCCGACCTCGCAAATCGCCTCCGCGGCGCAGGGCTACGTCGAACTTCTCGGTGTCAGCCGGTTGATCGAAGGCTCGACGGTGCGCTCTCCGGTGAGCTTGAAACCCTGCTGCTGGTATCACTACACCATCGAAGAGGAAACCAGCGACAACAAATGGAAAACGGTGGAAGAAAACACCAGCGTTGACCATTTCCTGCTGGTGGATGACAGCGGCGCCTGCGTGGTTTCGCCCGACGGTGCCGAGGTGATCAGCAGCGAGCGCAGAAACTGGGAGGAACGCGGCCGCCGCTACACCGAGTGGCTGCTGCTGCCGGAAGGCCCGGTGTATGCGATCGGTGAATTCACCACGCACAGCGGCAATGTGCTGAGTGTGGCCGAGCAAAACGCCGATGTCAGCGCGCTGATCACCGAATGGAAAAACAATCCGCAACTGCTGCAGCGTTTCGACCTCGACCGTGACGGCAAGATCAGCCTTGAGGAATGGGAACAGGCGCGGCTCGCCGCGATCAGTGAAGTGCGTAAACGCCACAACGAACAGCACGGCGCGCAGACTGAAGGCGTGCATCTGCTGCGCAAGCCGCGCGACCGGCGACTGTTCCTGCTCGCCAACGAGATGCCGGAAAGACTCGGCAGGCGCTACCGCATCTGGGCCTGGGTGCATCTGATAATTTTTCTTGGCGGCGGGGCCTGGGGTTTGATCCTCCTGGGCTTCAAGTAAATTTATTAATTAAAACAATGGCTTACAGATTAATCTATGACTGATCGCGAACTGCTGTGCCTGAACCGCAGCGGCTTTCACAAGCTGCACTACACCGACTGGGGTGACCCCGCGCAGCAGCAGGTGGTGATCTGCGTGCATGGCCTGACGCGCAACTGCCGCGACTTCGATGCCCTCGCCGCTGCACTGTCAACGCGCTGCCGTGTGGTCAGCATCAGCATCGCCGGCCGCGGCCGCAGCGACTGGCTGCCCAACCCCGATGACTACGGCTATCCGCAATACATGAACGACATGACCGCGCTGATCGCGCGCGTCACCGCGCAGGGCGCACGCCAGATCGACTGGGTTGGCACCTCGATGGGCGGCATGCTCGGCATGCTGCTTGCCTCACGCACCGGCTCACCAATCCGCCGCCTAGTGCTGAATGACGTTGGTGCGGTAATCCCCAAGGCCTCGATGGAGCGCATCGGCCAGTACGTCGGCAAGAATCCGCTGTTCGACAGCTTTGATGAATTCGAGCGTTATGTGCGCCAGGTCTCCGCGCCCTTCGGTCCGCTGACCGATGCGCAGTGGCACCACCTCGCCAAACACAATGCACGCCAGCATCCCGACGGCCGCTGGGGCATGGTCTACGACCCCGGCATCGGCCAGCCCTTCCGCAAGGCGGCGGCGCAGGACATCCTGCTGTGGAATGTCTATGACGCCATCAGCTGCCCGACGCTGCTGCTGCGTGGCGGCGAATCCGACCTGCTGCTGCGCGAAACCGCCGAGGAAATGACCCGCCGCGGTCCCAAGCCGAGACTCGTTGAATTTGCCGGTACCGGCCATGCACCGGCGCTGATGGCTGAAGAACAGATCGCCGTGGTCCGCGATTTTTTGATGGCTTGAATGATGCGTGCGCAACGCCCGCCGCCCCTTTCCCTGCTCGATGCCCTGGCCGAACGCCAGATCGCCGAAGCCCAGGACCGCGGCGAATTCTCCGATCTGCCCGGTACAGGCAAACCGCTGCCGCTGGAAGACGATGCGCTGGTACCCGAGGAATTACGCGCCGCCTACCGTCTGCTGAAAAACGCCGGCTGCCTGCCCGGTGAACTGCAGGCCTCGGCCGAGTTGCGCGAAATCGAAGCCCTGCTCGTGCAGGCCGGCAGCAGCGATGAACGTCACGACCTGTTGACCCGGCTCAACTTCCTGCTGTCGCGGCGCCTGCCCGGTGCGCGCGGACTGCAGATCGACGAAGACTATTTCATGAAGCTGGCGGAACGTCTGGACGCAGGACGGCGCGGGTCCGCATAATCGGCGAACCCACTCCCCGGAGTTCGCATGTCCCGCCATCGCACCCTCCCTGCATGCGCCGCAGCGCTGTTCACCGCGTTCCTGTCCCTCCCCCAAACCACCGCCGCACAGAACTGGGCACCAACACGGCCGGTCGAGCTGGTGGTTGCGGTCAGCCCCGGCGGCGGCATCGACCGCATGGCGCGCAGCATCCAGAAAATCATCCAGGACTACAAACTGGTCGAGCAGCCAGTGAGCGTGGTCAACAAGCCCGGCGGTGCCAGCACCATTGCCCAGGTCTATCTGCATCACCGCGCCGGCGACGCGCACACCATCGAAATCGCCGCAACCTCGCTGCTGACCAACCACATCATCGGCCGCAGCCCCTTTGACCACACCGCGTTCACACCGATCGCGATGCTGTCCGACGAATACATCGGCTTCCTGGTGCGCGCAGACTCGCTGTTCCGGAACGGCAAGGACCTGATCGGGCAATTCAAGAGCAATCCCGTGGTCCTGCCCATCGGCATCGCCACGGCCGCCGGCAACACCAACCACATCGCCGCCGCACTGGTCGCCAAGGCTGCCGGCGCCGATGTCAAAAAACTCAAGATCGTGGTGTTCGGCTCCGGCGGCGAATCCACCACCGCGCTGCTCGGCGGCCACGTCGGGCTGGTCACCACGCCTTCGGCCAACGGCATTCCGCACCTGCAGGCCGGCCGCATGCGCATGCTCGGTGTGGCCGCACCCAAACGCCTCGAAGGCGCACTGTCCGTGGTGCCGACCTGGAAGGAACAGGGCGTCAATGCCGTGGTTGCCAACTGGCGGCCGGTGATCGCACCCAGGGGCCTGACACCTGCGCAAATCCGCTACTGGGAAGAGGTGTTTGCGAAAGTGGTGCAGACCGCTGAGTGGAAAACCGAGGTCGAGGCCTCCGGCGCGGTATCCAACTTCATGCGCAGCCGCGAGCTTGCCGCGCATTTTGCGGCCGAGCAGAAACGCTTCCGGGTCACGCTGACCGAGCTGGGGATGGCGCAACCGCAATAGAATCGAACCGCGCCCTTCGACAAGCTCAGGGCGGACGGTGGCGATGGTTCAGTGGTTTTATTTCTGCAGCGGCTTGCGTTCGAACTGCTGGCGCCGCAGTTCGGCAAATTCATCCAGTGAAATCCGCCGGTCCCCATCGCGATCGACTTTGACGAATTCCCTGGCGATGAACGGAAAGCGCCCTTCCACCTCTGCCGGCGCAAGATAACCGTCGGCATTGCGGTCGGCGCCACGGAACTCGTCAACAACCCGCTCCGGCACCCGTGCATTCTCCTGCGGCTTGACCACCACGAGATCGGCCGCGGGGGCCGGCACAACCGGCGCCACCGGAACCACCGGCATCGCCGGCGTCTGCACCACTTCCACCTGCACCGGCGCGCGTTTGGCCGAAGGTGCGGCAACTGACGGCGGCGGTGGCGGCGGCTCGGGTTTGCGTTTGACATACCAGCCGATGGCGACAATCGCCGCAATCAGCCAGAACGCCGCCCAGCCGGTGCGCCGCCAGGCATCACTGTGGTCCGGGGCCACCGGCACGGTGCGCACGGTGGTGGGCGCTCGTGTTACGGGCGACTGGGTATTGGCGCGGGTTGCGGCGGCGGCTGCTGTAGCCGGCAGCGTCGGCGCCACGGTCGCGGCGCTGTCCGACACTTTCGCCGACAGCGGTGCCCCATCCAGCACGGCACGCCATTCCGCAATGCTTTGCGGCCGCAACTCGGCCTTCACTGACAGCGCCCAGTCGATGGCGTTGACCAGCGGCAGGCTGTAACGGCCGCGTGCGGCCTGCAGCGCGGCATTCACAGTGTCGTTCTGCAGCCGGCCCACGGCATCCGGCGGATTGCGATCGGTGACCATGCGGAACAACACACTGCCCATCGCATAGATGTCGGACCACGGCCCCTGTTTGCCGTCGGGTGAGTACTGCTCCAGCGGTGCGTAACCGGGCGTCAGCACCGCGGTCAGGCTGCGCGTGGCCCCACCGGTGGCGCGCGCAGCGCCAAAGTCCAGCAGCACCGGCCGGCCATCATGACGGATGAAAATATTCGCGGGCTTGATGTCGCGGTGCAGGAAACTCGCGGCATGCACCGCCGCCAGCCCGTCGAGCAGCGGCAGCAGCAGGCGGCGCAGTTCGTCCTCAGGCGGAAGCGGCGCGCGTTTCAGCCGCTGGTGCAGCGACTCGCCCTCCTCGTAGTCCATCACCATATAGCCGGTGCCATTGAGTTCGAAGTAGCGGTTCACGCGGACGATGTGCGGATGGCTGAAGCGCGCCAGCGTGCGCGCCTCCTGGATGAAGCGGTCGAGCCCCCACTGGTAATCGTTGCGGTGGTCGGTGGACACCGGCACCACGCTGCCGTCCAGCGCGCGCAGTGCGAGATCGCCCGGCAGGTACTCCTTGATCGCCACCGGCTTTTCGAGATTGCCGTCCCAGGCGAGATAGGTGATGCCAAAACCGCCGGTACCGAGCACCGATTTCAGCCGGTACTCGTTGAGTGTGCTGTCCGGTTCCAGTGCGTTGCGGTAAACGGTGGATTCGGCCATCGCTGATTGGAATGGTTACGCAGCGCGCGCCTGCTGCATCGCCTGCAGCAGCACCTCGGGGTCCTGCGCCCCGGACAGGCCGACGGTGCGGTTGAAAATGAAAAACGGCACGCCTTCGATGCCGACCTGGCGGGCTTCGGCATCGGCGGAACGGATCAGGTCGATGCCCTCATCACCCTGCAGGAAGGCCTCGGTTGCCGCTCGGTCGAGGCCGGCCTGCGCCGCATAGTCCGCGAGCACCGCGATGTCGGTGAGGTTGGCACCTTCGCAGAAATAACCGCGGAACAGCGCTTCGGCCACCGCATCCTGTTTGCCGAGTGTGCCGGCGTGATGGATCAGCCGGTGTGCGTTGACGGTATTCGGCTGCACCTGGATTTTGTCGAAAGCCATGTCGAGGCCGACGCCCTTGCCGACACCGGCAACGCGGTTGTAGCGCGCGCTGTCGCGCTCACCGAATTTGCGGAAGATGTAATCGGCGCGCGAAATGCCTTCCGGCGGCAGACCGGGATTCAGCTGAAACGGCAGCCAGCGCACGGCCGGCTCGGGATCATCGGGATACAGTTCGGCGAACTGTTTCAGCGCGGCTTCCAGCTTGCGCTTGCCGATGAAGCACCAGGGTCAAACTACATCGGAAACAATGTCGATCTGCAGGCGTTCGGCCATTTCTGCTCTCCCGTTGTTGGGTTAGATCGTTGCACCACAGGGTGAAGTATTAATAACCCATTGTTTTTATTGATAATTTATTACAAGCCTCTCAGCCGCGCAAGCGGCTCAGATCCACCTTGCCGGCAAGCATCGTCGGCACCGACTTGAGGAAGGCCGCAATCTGCGCCTCGCTCCAGCCACCGAATACGGCATTGAGGCGGAACTTGTCTTCGATCTCGGCGCGCGACAACGGCTCCTGCGCGCCGCCGCGGATGTGCGGCTGGCGCTCCTCGAACACGCGGCCATCCTTCAGCGTCATCCGCACATGGCCGGTGTAGGCCTTGGGATAGGGATTGTTCGGGTCGACCACGTATTTGACCTTGCCCGCCAGCGCCAGGATGCGCTCGTCGCGCACGGTCTTTTCGGTGAAGGCGGCGAGCCCCGCACCGCCGGTGACGAAGGCCACCGCAATGTTGAACGGCGCGCTGAACTTGGCAGCATAGTCGTTCGCCGGCCGCTGCTTGGCCGGCAGCGGATCCCACAGCCGGTGCACATAACCCTCGGCGGTTTCGCAAAGGATGTCCGCCACGTCTTCGGCGGCAAAGCCTTTTTTCGACAGGCGCAGCGCGCAATCCACATACGGCTGGTTCATCGTGCCTGTGGCATAGGGCTTGAAGGTGATGCGCGACATGTACCAGTCGCTGCCGAAATCGCGGGTCAGCACGTCGTAGTCGCCCTTGTTCGAGCGCGCGAAACCGTTGAACAGGCCGTGGATGCCCTCGAACACCGTGCGCGGCCCGAGGAAGCCCTGCTTGCCCAGACGCGCGGCCTGGATGCCGACCTGGGCCGACCAGCCGGCGTGCAGGCGCTTGGTCCACGCGCCTTCAGCGAGGTATTCAATGAT
>JAIENU010000170.1 GCA_019751125.1 Burkholderiales bacterium
AACGGCACCGACGGCAATATCAAGATCGCGATTGACGCGATCCGCGCGGCACAGGCTCCGCACCACTTCCTGTCGGTGACCAAGGACGGGCACTCGGCCATTGTCTCGACTTCCGGCAACGAGGACTGCCACGTGATCCTGCGCGGCGGCAAGGCGCCAAACTACGACGCGGCGAATGTGGATGCCGCGGGCAAAGGTCTTGCCGAGGCCGGCATCCCGGCGCGGATCATGATCGACTTCAGCCACAGCAACAGCAGCAAGAAGCCGGAGAAACAGGTCGATGTGGCCAAGGATGTCGCCGGCCAGGTCGCCAGCGGCGACGAGCGCATTTTCGGCGTGATGGTGGAAAGCCACCTCAAGGCCGGCCGCCAGGACCTTGTGCCGGGCAAGCCGCTGGCCTACGGCGTCAGCATCACCGACGGCTGCATCGGCTGGGACGAAAGCCGCGGTGTGCTGGAAGACCTCGCCGAGGGTGTGCGCAAGCGCCGCCTCAACGCGGTGAGCAAGGACTGAGCGCCGGTCTGGCCGGCGCCGGCAACGGATTTCGCGAACAGGCGGACCACTATGGCACTGGACATGGGCATGCACGACGAAGCGGCGGATGCCGACCCGCTCTCCGCCTCCGATCAGGGCAACCTGGCCCGGCTGGAGCGCGTCGGTGCCGGCACCGCGATCACCGGCGAAATCTTCGGCCTGGTCGGCAAGTCGCAGTTCTTCACCGAGTTTTCCAGGGAAGACATCTCGGCGCTGGCCGGCTACATGGAGGTCTATCGCGCCCAGCCTGGTGAACTGATCATTCGCGAAGCGGATGCCGGTGATTTCATGGTGTTGATCGTTGAAGGCGAGATCGACATCCTGAAAAAAAGCCATCGCGGCGAGCAGCAGCACATGACCAGTGCCGGACCCGGCATGACGCTGGGCGAAATGTCGATGATCGACGGCGAGCCGCGTTTTGCCACCTGCATGGCTTCACAGCCGACCACCTTCGCGGTGCTCACCCGGGACAACATGGCCAAGATCATTCTTGATCATCCCAGCCTGGGCTCGAAAATCCTGGTGAAGATGGTGACCATGCTCTCGTTGCGCCTGCGCCAGACCAGCGCGCGCCTGTTGCGCTACATGGAAGAGCCGCGCTGAAATATCTGCGGCTGTTCCGGGCCGCGGATGTGGCCTGTTTTGTGACCCCTTTGCTTAATTTGCTGGTTTTCGCCCTGCTGTTGCTGGCTGTGCTGCCATCACGAGCGGCTCCGGTCGAAGCCACTGACGCTCGCGGCCGCACCATCCGCCTTGCGCAGCCGGCGCAGCGTATCGTGACCCTGGCGCCGAACCTGACCGAGCTGGTGTATGCCGCGGCAGCCGGTGATCGCCTGGCGGGGGTGGCCCGGTTCAGTGATTACCCGCCGGAAGCGCGCAAGCTGCCGGTCGTCAGCGATGCGGTGATGTTCGACCTTGAGCGCATGCTGGTGCTGCGCGCCGACCTGGTACTGGCCTGGGACAGCGGCACGCCGCCGGAGGCGATTACCCGTATCGAACGCGCCGGCCTGCCGGTCTTCGTCGCCGCGGCGGCAAAACTCGAGGACATCGCGTTGAATCTGGATGCGGTGGCGCGGCTTGCCGGGACCGCTGCGGCTGCGAAGCCGCAGCAGCAGCGTTTTACCACCGCACTGGCCGCGCTGCGTGCGCGGCGCCATGCCGGCACACCGCCGCGGGTGTTCTACGAAATCTGGGACCGGCCGCTGATGACGGTGAACAACCGTCACCTGATCGGTGAAATCATCGCACTGTGCGGCGGTGTCAATGTATTTGGCGGCGAGCGTCAATTGACGCCTGAGGTCTCACGCGAGGCGCTGGTCGCATCGCGGCCGGACCTAGTGCTGGGCGGTACTTCAGCGGACAAGCCGCAGGATTTCGCCGCACGCTGGCGCGCGCTGCCGCCGCCGATGAACGGCTGGCCGGCGCACCATGTCACCGCCGACCTGATCCAGCGACCGACGCCGCGGATCATCGACGGTGCGCGCGAGGTCTGTACTCGCATTGATGCGGTGCGCGACGGCGATCGCTGAAACCCGTGCCGCCTTCAGCTCCCGTCGCGCCGCTGCTGCCAGTGCACATCGTTTCCGCCACCGGCGCGATTGAGTGTACGCGCCAGCACGAACAGCAGATCGGAGAGCCGGTTGAGGTATTGCTGGGGCAGTGGCGGCAGGGTTTCTGCCCTGGCCAGCGCGACCACGCTGCGCTCCGCGCGGCGGCACACCGTACGTGCGACATGGGCCAGCGCCGCGGCGCGGCTGCCGCCGGGCAGGATGAATTCCTTGAGTGGCGGCAGTCCGGCATTGAACGTTTCAATCAGCCCGTCGATGCGGGCGAGGTGGCTGTCGCCGACCAGGGTGTGTCCTGGCAGGCTCAGTTCGCCGCCGAGGTCGAACAGGTCGTGCTGGATGCCTTCCAGCGCTTCGCGTACCGGCGGCGGCAGCGTTTCGCAGAGCAGCAGCCCGATTGCGGTGTTCAGTTCATCAACGTCGCCCATTGCGGCGACCCGCGGCTCGTGCTTGCCGATGCGCGTGCCGGTGGACAGTCCGGTACTGCCGTCGTCGCCGGTACGGGTGACTATTTTCGACAATCGGTTGGCCATAATATTATTTAAAAACAATGACTTATAATTATTTCTCGGGGGCGGCGGCACGCTGAGGCTGCAGCGCGGCATCGAAGCCGGGGTCCTGCAGCGACTGGCTGATGTACTGCAGCGCCAGTTCTTCGTGGCGGAAAAAATGCTGCGCGCCGATGCGGTCGTAGAGACCGGTGCTTTCCATCACCGACAGCACCTGGCGCTTCAGCCCGCTGAACACGATGGTCAACCCGCTCTCGCGCAGCCGCATCACCAGGTGGCTGATCATTTCCTCGCCGGAAGCGTCGAGCTCGTTGATTGCGTCGCCGACGACCAGGATGTAGCGCGCCTGCGGATGGCGCGCGGCCTGCTCGAGGATGGCGTCCTCGAAGTACGGGACGTTGGCGAAGAACAGCGAGCCGTCGAAGCGGATGATGATCACGCGTTCGCTGGTCGGCAGATTGAAGATCCGCGCGTCGCGCAGCGTGCCGTCGGGGTGGCGGCCGAGCACGGCCACCCGCGGCCGCATCGTGCGGTAGAGGTAGAGTCCGACCGCGAGCAGCGCGCCGATCAGGATGCCGTTGTCGAGATGGGGGGCGAAGGCGAGTGTGGCGATGAATGTCACCACTGCGGCGATGCCGTCATGGCGGTGCGCCTGCCAGGCATGTTTGATCGCCTTGAAATTCACCAGATTGACCACCGCAAGCATGATGATTGCCGCCAGCGCGGCCTGCGGCAGGTGGTAGAGCAGCGGTGTAAAGAGCAGCAGCGTGACCAGCACGATCAGCGCGGCGATCACCGAGGACACGCCGGTCACCGCGCCGGCGGAAAGATTGACCGCCGAACGCGAGAAGGAACCGCTCACCGGGAAGGACTGGAAAAAACCGCCGACGATGTTGGCGAGCCCCTGGCCGACCAGCTCCTGGTTGGGGTCGATGCGCTGCTTGGTGCGGGTGGCCATCGACTTCGCGATCGAGATCGCCTCCATGAAGCCGACCAGCGCGATCACCAGCGCCGTGGGCAGCAGCTTGAGCAGGGTGTCCCACTTGATCTCGGGCAGGTCCGGTGCCGGGATGCCCGCGGGCACCGTGCCCACCACTTCGCCGCCGCCGGTGAGCTGGACGCGGCCGTTGTCGATTTTGGCGATCAGCCAGCGCCGGCCGTCGGTGGGCGTGCCCTGGGGCAGCGTGCCGACGAGGCGGAAGGATGGCCTTCCGGAATCGTCCTCGACGCCGGTGAAACGCAGCCGCCTCGCCTCGGCAAAACGCACGCGGCGCTCGGCATCGATCGCGCGCAGTTCCAGGCGCAGGAATTCGATGTCGGCATTGAGCATGATCAGCCGCGGATGCGACAGCCCCTCGGCCTCGGTGACACGCTCGATCTCCTCGCCTTTTTCGGCAATCGCGCGGCGCAATTCGATCGCGCGCGCGTTGAGCGCGGTCATCGAATCGATGACGTTGCGCACCTGGGTGTCGTTGAATTGCACGGCCTCGGCGCTGGTGTTGCGCTCGAAGCCGGTGGCCCAGCTGAGCAGCGTGGTCAGCGCCACCGCAACCAGCACACCGGGCCAGGCCGGACGGTAGCGGCGCAGCAGCAGGATGACCGCCATCGCCAGCAGGCCCATCGCCAGTGTCGGCCAGTGGGTGTCGCCGAGGCGCAGCACCACATCCCAGATGTCGGCGAGAAAACGCTCGCTGCGCGCGCTGTGCACGCCGAACAGCTTGTTGAACTGCGACAGCGCGATGATGATCGCCGCGGCATTGGTGAAACCGACGATCACCGGATGCGACAGGAAGCTGACGATGGCGCCGAGGCGGAACAGGCCCATGCCCAGCTCGATCACGCCGACCATCAGGGCGAGCATGATCGCGAGCACGATGAACTGCTCGCTGCCCGGTGCGGCAAACTGCGACAGCGCCGAGCCGGTGAGCAGCGACACCATCGCCACCGGGCCCGAGGCGAGCTGGTTCGAGGAACCCCACATCGCGGCGATCAGCACCGGCAGGAAGGCGGCGTAAAGCCCGTAGTAGGCGGGCAGGCCGGCGAGCTGGGCGTAGGCCATGGACTGCGGGATCAGCACCATCGCCACGGTCGCGCCGGCGATGAAATCCGCGCGCAGGGTCTGCCGCTGCAGCGGGAACCAGCGCAGGAAGGGAAACAGTTTTTCCTTGAGGGTCATGTCGGCATCTGCCGCGGCGTGCCGTCGGGCAGATGGCTGCGGCATTCACGGAAGATGCGCAGTGTACAGTCACGGCACTGTGCGGCGTCGAGTTTCGGGTAAATTGCAGCCAGCGCCCGCGATTTGACCGGGAAGGTCCGTTCGCGGCCGATTTCATCAAGATAGCCGCCGCGTTCGAGCAACTGCACCACCTCGTCCTTCAAGCGGTAGAAATAAAGACCCCCGCCCATGCGCCGGCGCCGCCGCGCCTCCTGCACCAGCAGTTCGGCGCCGGCGACATCGACGAAATTGATGCCGCTGGCCACCACCAGCACATGTTTCTGCGGCGTGCGTTCACCGATCTCCATGAGGGCCTGCTGCACGTGATCGACGGCACCGAAAAACAGTGAACCGTTGATGCGCAGGCATTTCAGCTGCGGGCAGTCGGGCAGGCCGGTGTCCGCCGAGTAGTGGTAGCTGTCCTCCGCCGGGTCGGGCTTCACGTCGCGGATCACCGGGTGCGAGGTGCGGTTCAGGTACAGCATCAGCGACAGCAGGATGCCGGCGTAGATCGCGAATTCAAGTTCGACGAACAGCGTGGCGAGCAGCGTCACCAGCAGCACCACCGCCTCGGCCCGGCTCGCGCGCAGGATGCCGCGCATCTGACGGATGTCGATCAGGCCCCAGGCCACCATGAACAGCAGGCCGGCCATCGCCGGCACCGGCAGGAACTGCAGCAGCGGGGCGACCAGCAGCACGATCAGCAGCAGGAACAGCGCGGAGAGCACCGCCGCAAGCGGCGTGCGCGCGCCGGCATCGTAGTTGACGCCGCTGCGGTTGAAGGAGCCACTGGAGGCATAGGCCGAGAAAAAACTGCCGGCGATGTTGGACAGGCCCTGGCCGATGAATTCCTGGTTGCCGTCGATGCGCTGCTCGGAGCGGTTGGCGATGGCCCGCGCGATCGACACCGCCTCGGTGAGGCCGAGCATCGCCACTGCCAGTGCGATCGGCAGCGTCTTGCGCAGCGTTTCGAGGGTGATTTCCGGGGGCGAGAAGGCTGGCACCAGTCCCGACAGCGCCTGCACCATGCGGATATGGCTGGCGGCATCAATGCCGGGAATGAACTTCAGTGCCGCCGCCACCAGGCTGCCGGCGAGCAGCGCGATGATCATGTACGGCAGCCGCGGAAAGCGGCGCTTCACCAGCAGCCCGGAGAGCAGGGTGACCATGCCGATCGCGGTGGCGATCCAGTCGATGTCGCCGAGTCCGGCCAGCGTGTGCTGCACGGTTTCGGCGAAGGAAATACCGCCGGGCATGTCGATGCCGAAAAAATGGCGGATCTGGGTGCTGATGATCAGCAGGCCGGCACCGGCAGTGAAGCCGACGACAACGGTATGCGAGATGAAATTGACCAGCGCGCCGAGCCGGGCGAGACCCATCGCCAGCTGGAACACGCCGACCAAAAGCGTCATTGCCAGCACCAGGCGGATATATTCTGGACTGCCCGGCACCGCGAGCCCGCTGACCGTGGAATAGACCACGATCGAGATCGCGGTGGTCGGGCCGGATACCAGATGCCAGCTCGAGCCCCACAGCGCGGCGATCACCGCCGGAATCATCGCCGCATAAAGGCCGTATTCAGGGGGCAGGCCGGCAATCGCGGCGAAGGCCACGCCCTGCGGCAACACCACCACCGCGCCGGTGAGGCCGGCCAGTGCATCGGCGCGCAGCGTGCCGCGGTTGACCTTCGGCCACCAGCGCAGAAAGGGGGCGAAGGGCAGCAGCCTGTGCGCCCAGGCGCGAACCTGTCCTGCGAGTGGCGTTGGCGAACTCAAGGGGGGGGCGAACTCAATAAGGATTGCCGCATGCTGCCGCGATTATCGGAGAACACCGCGGATAAGCACAATCAAGCGTTTTTGGC
The DNA here is from genome assembly GCA_019751125.1 of Burkholderiales bacterium. GTDB lineage: Bacteria > Pseudomonadota > Gammaproteobacteria > Burkholderiales > SG8-41. Next base: position 6,685 of record JAIENU010000170.1, read on the forward strand.
CGTCAATCAGCGCGGCTTTTGGGGCATTTTGGGCTATAATCGGCGCCCTGAAAGTGCCCGTAAAAGTGCCTGCAAAAAAGGAAAGAACGCCCTCATGAAACGGATGAAGCGAACCTTCGCCCTCGGACTCGGCCTGACCCTCGTCTGGCTCATGCCCGCGGTGGCGCTGGCGAACACCGGTGATCCCGTGGCCGCCAAGGACAAGATTTCGATGTGCATGGGCTGCCACAGCATCCCCAATTACAAAACGGCCTTCCCCGCGACCTACAACGTGCCGAAGATTGGCGGCCAGCACGCCGCCTATATCGTCAAGGCGCTGCAGGCCTACAAGAGCGGCGACCGCAAACACCCGTCGATGCGCGCTGTCGCCGCCACGCTGTCCGAGCAGGACATGGCCGACGTCGCCGCCTATTACTCGAACACCGCGCCGGCAGCCCCGGCCGCGAAGAAATAAAGGGTGCGGGGATAATGAACAGCAAAATGATCTGGATTGCCGGCTGCATTGCACTGCTGGCCACTGCTTCTGTCCAGGCGGCGAACACTGCCGCGGGCAAGGAAAAATCGAAAACCTGCGCCGCCTGCCACGGTCCCGACGGCAACAGCGCCAGCGCCGATTTTCCGCGTCTTGCCGGCCAGCACTACGATTACCTGCTGCGCTCGCTGAAAGATTACAAATCGGGTGAACGCAAGAATGCGATCATGAATGGTCTCGCCGGCAGCCTGTCCGAGCGCGACATGCAGGATCTGGCGGCCTATTACGCCAGCCAGCAGGGTCTCAGCGTCAAGCGCTGATTCCCTGACGCCGCTGCAAAAAAAACCGCGCCTTGTGCGCGGTTTTTTTTGGCAGTGCTTCGCTGCAGGGCTCAGTCGCCGGCCTTGGTCTTGCCGCGGAATTCGCAAAGCTCGCTGATCAGGCATTCCGGGCAGCGCGGCTTGCGTGCGAGGCAGACATAGCGCCCGTGCAGGATCAGCCAGTGGTGGGCATGCAGGCGGAATTCCTGCGGCACGAATTTCAGCAGTTTTTGCTCCACTGCCAGCGGGTCCTTGCCTGGTGCGATGCCGGTTCGGTTGGAGATGCGGAAGATGTGGGTGTCCACAGCTATGGTCGGCTCGCCGAAGGCGATGTTGAGCACCACATTGGCAGTCTTGCGGCCGACGCCGGGCAGTGCCTGCAGCGCCTCGCGGTCGCGTGGCACCTCGCCGCTGTGCCGCTCCAGCAGCAGCTTGCAGGTGGCGATGATGTTCTTCGCCTTGGTGCGGTAGAGGCCGATGCTTTTTACGTACGCCTCAACACCCTTGACGCCCAGCGCGAGCAGCGCCTTCGGCGTATTGGCTTTTTTGTACAGCTCGCGGGTGGCGAGGTTGACGCTGCGGTCGGTAGCCTGTGCCGACAGGATCACCGCGATCAGCAGTTCGAAGGGGGTGCTGTATTCAAGCTCGCCGCGCGGTTCGGGGTTGGCGGCGCGCAGCCGCTCGAAGATGGCCTGGCGTTTTGCGGGGTTCATGGTGTGTCCGATTATAATGGCCGCGTTTCCCGTGGAGTTCCGGATGATGTGTCGAGCACTGCCTCTTTTGGCCTTGTTGTTGCTGGCTTTGCCCCTGCATGCCGAGCCGGTGCTGGTCGAGCGTGCGAGCGTGCTGCGCAGTGAGCCGCGCGTTGATGCTGCAGCCGTGGGGGAACTGGCGCTGGGGACGGCCGGTGAGGCGATCAGGCGCCAGGGCGCCTGGGTGCAGGTGCGCTCGGGCAATCTGACCGGCTGGCTGTATTCCTTCAATGTGCGGTTTGGCACCGGGTCATCGGGCGGGGCCGGCGAGGGTGCCGGCGCAGTGCTGGGTCGCATCTTTGCGCCGCGGCAGCGGGTCAGCGTCACCAGCACCATCGGCATCCGCGGCCTCGATGAGGAGGATCTGAAACAGGCGCAATTCGATGCCGGGCAGATTAAGCAGCTCGATGCCTTTGCCGCCAGCCGTGGCGATGCGCAATCCCATGCCGGCAGCGCCGGCCTTGCCGCGGAGCGGGTGGATTACCTCGGCGGCGGAGCGCGCGAATGAGCCTGCGCCTGAACCTCAGCCTGCGCCTGAACCTCAATCTCCTGCTGTTGTCGGCATTGCTGCCGGCGGCTGCTTCGGCGCAAAGCATTGATCTCAACCGCCTGTTCAGCATCGGCCGCGACGCTGTTACCGCGGTTGCCGGCGTCAGTGAACCGGAAGAAATCAGCATGGGCCGCGAAATAGCAGGTCGCGTGCTGGGCGCGGCACCGCTGGTCAACGATGCGGCGCTGCAGGCCTATGTCAACCGCGTCGGCCGCTGGATTGCGGTGCAGAGCGAACGTCCCGACCTGCCATGGCGCTTCGCGGTGATCGAATCACCGGCGATCAATGCTTTTGCCGCACCGGGCGGTTATGTGCTGCTGACCCGCGGCCTTTATGAAATTCTCGATACCGAGGCCCAGCTTGCCGGCGTGCTGGCGCATGAAATCGCGCATATCGTGCGCCGCCACCATGTCACGGTGCTGCAGAAGAGCGCCGCGCTGTCGGCGGGCGCACAGCTCGCGCAGCGCGACAACCGCACGGCGATGATCAACAACATGATCGGCACCGGCGCCGAGGTGTTTGCCCGCGGCCTCGACAAAAGCGCCGAACACGAGGCCGATGCCGTCGGTGTGGTGCTTGCTGCGCGTGCCGGCTACAACCCCTACGGCCTGATCGATGTGCTGCACAAGCTGGCGGCCCGCGGCAGTGCCGACGCTTCGATGGCACTGCTGTTCAAGACCCACCCCCAGCCTGGAGAACGGCTGGCAGCGCTTGCCGATCTGCTGGCGCCGCAGGTCGCGCGGCTGCCCGGCGGCCGTGAGCCGGTGATCCGCCGGGTGGGTGCTGCTCCGGGCCTGGTGCGCACCCCTGCGGTTGCGGTGCCCGCGCCAGCGTTGGCCCCGGTTGCACCGGCGGAGCCCGCATCTCAGCCCGCATCCGCGCCGGAATCCCAGCCTGGCGCCAAGGGCCTGATCGACACCATCCAGCAGTTGCGCGGCATTTTCGGCCGCTGACACTGACTTTCTGACTGCGCCGGTTCAGGCTTTGCCGCTGCGTGCGGCCAGCCGTTCCCGCGCGCGTTCGATGGCGCGCGCCACCACATCCTGCTTGCGCTTCGCGGCGCTGACTTTTTCCTGGTTTTCTTTGGCCTGATTGTCTTCGGGCTGGTTTTTTGCGCTGTCCTTCTTTGCGCCGTGGCGGCGCAGGTGCGCGGCATGGCGTTCGCGCAGCTGTGGCGCCTGACGTCGCTGCCGTTCGCGGTCGCGTGCCGCACCGGTGGGTTCGAGCACTATGCAATCAACCGGGCAGGGCGGCAGGCACAGTGCGCAGCCGGTGCATTCGGCGGTAATCACGGTGTGCATCAGTCGGCGCGCGCCGACGATGGCATCGACCGGGCAGGCGGCGATGCACAGCGTGCAGCCGATACACTGCGCCTCGATGATGCGGGCGACTGCGGGGGCTTCGGTTTTGCCGCAGCTGGAATCCAGCGGCAGCGGCGCACGGCCGAGCAGGCTGCCGAGTTCGGCAATCACTTCATCACCGCCGGGCGGGCAGCGGTTGATCGCTGCAGCGCCGCTGGCGATGGCTGCGGCGTAAGGGCGGCAACCGTCAAACCCGCACTGCCGGCATTGGGTCTGCGGCAGCACCGCGTCGATCAATTGTTCCAGGGCGGCAGTGCCTTGCATTGCTGTCAGCCGATGCTGCGTATGCAGTCCGCCACCAGCGCCGGACCGGCATAGACCAGGCCGGTATAGAGCTGCACCAGGCTCGCGCCGGCCTCGATGCGCCGCTGCGCATCAGCACCATTCATGATGCCGCCGACCCCGATCACCGGCACCACACCGGCCAGCGCCGCGGCAAGTTTGGCGGCGACCTGCTGTGCCGCCGCAGTCAGCGGCGCGCCGCTGAGTCCGCCGGCCTCATTGCCGTGGGGCAGTGCGGCGACGGCTTCGCGCGCCAGCGTGGTGTTGGTGGCGATCACCGCATCGATGCCGTGGCGCACCAGCAGTTCGGCGATCACCGCGATCTGGGTGTCGTCGAGGTCGGGGGCGATCTTCAGCGCCAGCGGTACGCGACGGCCATGGCTGTCGGCGAGGCGTTCACGTTCGGCCTGCAGTGCGCAGAGCAGCGCACCGAGCTCGTCGCCCTGCTGCAGCTGGCGCAGGTTCTTGGTGTTGGGCGAGGAGATGTTGACGGTGATGTAGCTTGCCTTGGCGTAGACCTTGCGCAGGCCGATCAGGTAATCGTCGGCGGCGCGTTCGATCGGGGTGTCGAAATTCTTGCCGATGTTGATGCCGAGCACGCCGCGAAAGCGCGCGCGTTCGACATTGGCGAGCAGTGCGTCGACACCATGGTTGTTGAAACCCATGCGGTTGATCACCGCGGCCGCCTGCGGCAGGCGGAACATGCGCGGGCGCGGATTGCCGGGCTGCGGCCGCGGTGTCACCGTGCCGATTTCGATGAAACCGAAACCGAGCGCGGCAAGTGCATCGATGTATTCACCGTTTTTGTCGAGACCGGCGGCGAGGCCTACGGCATTGGGGAAGTCGATGCCCATGACCCGCCGTGGCGTGCCGGCAGGTGCACTGGCGCACAGCGACAGCGCGCCGCTTTGCGCGGCGAGTCGCAGCGATTGCAGGGTCAGGTGGTGGGCCGATTCGGCATCAAGGCTGAACAGCAACGGGCGCAGCAGGGGATACATGGTTGATGGTGACTTTCGTGCAGGCGGCTACAGAAGGTGGGATTATAAAATATTAAATAAAAACAATGGCTTACGATTTATTTGGAGCTAACCTTCAAGGTTAACCCAGGGTCAGCGCGAAGGTCGAGCCGCCTTCGGCCGGTGAGTCGATGCGGATCGCCCAGCCGCAATGCTCGCAGGCACGCTTGACGATGGCGAGGCCGAGACCGAGGCCGTCACTGCTGTCGGTGCCGCGGAAGTGGCGGTCGAACAGCCGCTCGCGCAGTGCTTCAGGCACGCCGAGGCCGGTATCGCTGACGGTCAGCGTTGGTGCCTGCCAGTCGATGCGGATGCGCCCGGCATCGGTGTACTGCACCGCGTTGCGGATCAGGTTGGCGAGCACCAGGTGCAGCGCATGCGGATTCACGGTGATCTGCGCCCCGGCATCGACGGCATTGTCGAACTGCAGGCCCTTGCGGTTGATTTCGTCACGCAGCGGATCCACGACATCGTTGACCGCTTCGGCAATGTTCACCGGTTCCTGCTCGCCGACGGCCTGGGCACGCGCGAGGAACAGCAGCGTTTCGATCTGTCCGGTCATGCGTTCGGCGGCGGCGCTGATCGCGGCAATACGATTGCGCGCTTTTTCCGGCAGCGAGGCATCAGCCTCAAGCAGTTCGCAACTGGTGCGGATCGCGGTCAGCGGCGTGCGCAACTCGTGGCTGGCGTTGCCGGTGAATTCCTGCTCGCGTTCGATCAGCGTGCGGATGCGCTGCTGGTAGTCGTCGAAAGCCTGCGCCAGTGCGGCGACTTCCGGGTCCTGGCCGAGCGCGGCGAGGGGTGCTCGCGGCGCCACCGGATCAAGGCCGGCGACCCGTTCCGCGAGACCGGTGATCTGCCGCGTCACCAGTCCGGCAATCCAGTAGCCGACACCGGCGGCAATAACGATCACCGTGGCAATGGCGATCAGCAGCAGCTGCTTGAACTGCTGTTCGCGGCCCTTGTGCTGACCGGAATCATAGGCGACGATGAAATGCACGCTGCCGACGTCGCGCACCACCACGAACTGGCTGGCGGTGCCCGAACCCAGGGTGTATTGCCCTTGTTTCAACGTGCGCAGGTTTTGCGGCACCAGCGCTCGATCGGCCGGGCTGCGTACGATGTAGTACTGGACGTTGGGGCTGGGCTCGTAGACGACAACCTGCGGGTTGCGCATGTATTCGCGCACCAGGTAGGTCATCTCCTCGTTGACGATCTGGCTGACCAGGTTGTCCTCGAGGCGTTGCGAGGCGGCGAGCAGGGTGAGGCCGAGTGCCGCGACGATGGCGATGCAGGTTACCGCCACTGCGGCGGCGACGCGTACGCGCAGTCGCATCGCGCTCATGTGCCGGGCTTGCGCAGGCGGTAGCCGATGCCGTGCAGGGTTTCGACAGGGTCGCTGCCGCCAGCGGCGGTGAGTGTGCGGCGCAGCGTGTGCAGGTGGCTGCGCAGCGTGTCGCTGGTTTCCTGCGGCTCGCCCCAGACCTGACGCTCGATTTCGTCACGGCTGATCACGCGCGTTGGTTCGCGCAGCAGCAGCTCAAGTATGGCCAGGCATTTGGGCGGCAGCCTGACTTCAGCCCCCGACCAGCGCACCACCATCGTCTTCGGATCCAGCGACAGCTCGCCATGTGCGAGCGCACGTGGCGTGGTGCGGCCGCTGGAGCGCTTGTGCAGCGCGGTGATGCGCGCCTCGACTTCCTTCAGCGAGAACGGCTTCACCAGGTAGTCGTCGGCGCCGTGGGCAAAGCCGGTGAGCTTGTCGTCCAGCGTGTCACGGGCAGTGAGCATCAGGATCGGGGTTTCGATCTGCGCCTGTTCACGCAGCGTACGTGCCATCGACAGCCCGTCCATGCCGGGCAGGCCGAGGTCGAGCACGATGACGTCGAAGGACTGTTTGCGCGCGAGGTGCAGCCCGCTCAGGCCGTCGGCCGCAGCGTCGATGCTGTGGCCGCGCGCCTCGAGATAGTCGTAGAGGTTGGCGGCGATGGTCGCGTCGTCTTCGACGATGAGGATGCGCACGATGCGCCTTTGCTCAATCGGCCAGCGGCTGCCAGCGGCCGTCGACGAGGCCTTCCATCGGCTGGAAGCGGATCTTGTAGGCCATCTTGCGGCTTTGCGCGATCCAGTAGCCGAGGTAGAGATAGGGCAGGTCGAGGCGGCGGCAGAGCTCGATCTGCCACAGGATGTTGTAGGTACCATAGCTGGCACCGGAGACTTCGGGATCGAAGAAGGTGTAGACCGAGGACAGCCCGTCCTGCAGGCGGTCGACGATGCTGACCATGCGCAATACGCCGTCTTCGCGGAATTCATAGAGCCGTGAATCCACATTGCTCTGCAGCAGGAAGTGGCGGTACTGCTCGCGGCTGTCCTGGTCCATGCCGCCGCCGGCGTGGCGCAGGGACTGGTAACGCAGGTACAGCGCGTAGTGCTCAGGGTGGTATTTCAGATCAAGTTCGCGCGACTCGAGCCCGGCATGTTGCGCCCGGACGCGGCGCTGGGTGCGGCCGGCACGGAATTCATCGGCGACTACGCGCACCGGCACGCAGGCCCGGCAGTGGTCGCAGTGCGGACGGTAGGTGAAGGCGCCGCTGCGGCGGAATCCGGCGCGCACCAGCTCGCTGTAGACCGCAGCGTCGATCAGATGGCTGGGTGTGGCCACCTGCGAGCGCGCCATGCGCTCCGGCAGATAGCTGCAGGGATAGGGCGC
>JAIENU010000029.1 GCA_019751125.1 Burkholderiales bacterium
TGGTGGCCAGGGACGGAATTGAACCGCCGACACGCGGATTTTCAGTCCGCTGCTCTACCAACTGAGCTACCTGGCCCCGGGTATGACAGGTGCAACCAGAGCGGTTGCAGAGGGGGTTCGCCCGCCGGTCTGGCCGGACGAAAGGGCGCTATTTAAACCGCAAAACCGTTTTGCGTCAAGGCACTAGCGACTCAGCAGGCGAGCTGATGCGCGAGACATGCACCGCGGCGGAAATGGATTACCGCAAGCCCGATCCACACCAGCAGCAGGATGGTGACAAAAGGCAGGTGCTTGTCGAGCACAAACTTTGGCGTGATCAGGCGCGTGGCCTTGATCAGCGGATCGGTGCCCTTCTTGAACAACTGGTAGATGAAGTTCTTGTCGCGGTTGTTGCCGCCAAACACCCACATCGCACCGCGTCCCAGGAACAGGTACAGCGCCACCTGCACCAGCGCAAGCAGCATCGACAGCAGGACGATTTCAACAGGCATGGCCAGATTCCGGTTAATGCGAACCGCCGCATTGTAACCGCCCAAAAAGAAACCCCGCCGAAGCGGGGTTTCTGGATACAACCCGGGAGGAGGGAGGGCGCGGGAGGGAACCTCGGTTCCCTCCTGCTCGTACACCCCTCGGATATGTAACTCGCGTTGCGAGTTACATATCCATCCCGCCCATGCCGCCCATGCCGCCGTGGCCGTGGCCGGCGTGGCTGTCTTCCTTCGGAAGCTCGGCCACCATCGCGTCGGTGGTCAGGATCAGGCCGGCGATCGAGGCCGCGTTCTGCAGCGCGCAGCGCGTGACCTTGGTCGGATCCAGCACGCCCATTTCCACCAGGTCGCCGTATTCGCCGGTCGCGGCGTTGTAGCCGACGTTGCCCTTGCTTTCGACGACCTTGTTCACCACCACCGAGGGCTCATCGCCCGCGTTGGAGGCGATCTGGCGCAGCGGCTCTTCCACGGCGCGCAGCACGATCTTGATGCCGGCGTCCTGGTCGGAGTTGTCGCCCTTCAGCTTGCCGATGCCGTTGCGGGCGCGGATCAGTGCAACGCCGCCGCCGGCGACGATGCCTTCCTCCACCGCGGCGCGGGTCGCATGCAGCGCGTCCTCGACGCGGGCCTTCTTCTCTTTCATCTCGAGCTCGGTTGCGGCGCCGACCTTGATCAGCGCAACACCGCCTGCCAGCTTGGCGACGCGTTCCTGCAGCTTTTCCTTGTCGTAGTCGCTGGTGGCTTCCTCGATCTGGGCACGGATCTGCTTGACGCGTGCTTCGATCGACTTCTGGTCGCCGTTGCCGTCGATGATGGTGGTTTCTTCCTTGCCGATCTCGATGCGCTTGGCCTGGCCCAGATCGTTCAGAGTGACCTTCTCCAGCGACAGGCCGACTTCCTCGGCAATCACCGTGCCGCCGGTGAGGATGGCAATGTCTTCGAGCATGGCCTTGCGACGATCGCCGAAGCCCGGGGCCTTGACGGCGCAGGTCTTCAGGATGCCGCGGATGTTGTTGACGACCAGGGTCGCCAGCGCTTCGCCTTCGACTTCTTCGGCGATGATCAGCAGCGGCTTGCCGGCCTTCGCCACCTGTTCCAGCACCGGCAGCAGGTCGCGGATGTTCGAGATCTTCTTGTCGTGCAGCAGCACGTACGGGTTCTCGAGGATGGCTTGCTGCTTGTCGGCGTTGTTGATGAAATACGGCGACAGGTAGCCGCGGTCGAACTGCATGCCTTCGACCACTTCCAGTTCGCTTTCCAGGCCCGAGCCGTCTTCGACGGTGATCACGCCTTCCTTGCCGACCTTGTCCATGGCTTCGGCGATGATCTTGCCGATGGTCTCGTCAGCGTTCGCCGAGATCGAGCCGACCTGGGCAATTTCCTTGCTGGTGGTGCAGGGCTTGGAGAGTTTCTTCAGTTCACCGACGATCGAGATGACGGCCTTGTCGATGCCGCGCTTCAGGTCCATCGGGTTCATGCCGGCGGCCACGTACTTCATGCCTTCCTGCACGATCGCCTGCGCGAGCACGGTCGCGGTGGTGGTGCCGTCGCCGGCGGTGTCCGAAGTCTTGGAAGCGACTTCCTTCACCATTTGCGCGCCCATGTTTTCGAACTTGTCCTTCAGCTCGATTTCCTTGGCAACCGACACGCCGTCCTTGGTGACGGTGGGGGCACCGAAGCTGCGCTCGAGCACGACATTGCGGCCTTTGGGTCCGAGGGTCACTTTGACCGCATCGGCCAGTACGTTCACGCCGGCGACAATCTTGTGCCGTGCGTTTTCATGAAATTTGACGTCTTTTGCTGCCATGTTGGTATCTCCTGGATATGCTGTGTGGGTTACTCGACGACGCCCATGATGTCTTCTTCGCGCATCACGAGCAGTTCTTCGCCCTCGACCTTGACGGTCTGGCCGGAGTACTTGCCGAAGAGGACACGGTCGCCGACCTTGACGTCGAGCGGGGTCACTTTGCCGTCGTCGTTTTTCTTGCCTTTGCCGACAGCTTTGACTTCACCCTGATCCGGCTTTTCAGCAGCGGTGTCAGGAATCACGATACCGGAAGCAGTTTTGCGCTCTTCTTCCAGCCGCTTCACGATAATGCGGTCGTGCAACGGACGAATCTTCATGGAAACTCTCCTCAAGAACAGTTGGATAATCGGAACAACCGCGAGCGAGTTTGTTAGCACTCAGCTCTAGCGAGTGCTAATAATAGAGATGTACGGGGGGGATTTCAAGTGGGGGCGCGTCTGCGCCCCCACTTGAAGCGAGTACTCGCTTACAGAAATATATTAATTAAAACAAATACTTAGTGATGATATCCGGGATGGGGCACCGGCAGGGCGCGATGCCTGGGAATGCCAAAACGATAGACCGTTTTGCGTTTGCCAGTACATGCCGGGGGTACCGGAGCATGCGGACAGGGCAGATTGCGCCGGCCTTCCTCGGTCAGCGTGGCGTCATCGGCATAGTCTTTCCAGATGCCGCCGCGCACCGGCCGGAACACCCACATCAGGTAGCCCTGGGATGCCGCGAGTTCGACCAGGTCGTCGCTGTCCGGCGCATCGGAAACAGCCACCTGTGCGCCGTTGACCGGATGCGGGTAAGCACCAAAGGCCTGCAGGCATTCCAGCGCCTCGGACGCATCGGCGCCGCGACGCAGGCAGCCGGGACGTTCCGCGCGCGCAACGTCCCAGGCACCCAGCGCCCACGCCGCCTCCATCGCCGCGTGATCCACCGCAAGCAATTCACGCCAGCGCTCATTGAGCTGCAGCGACGAACTCGGGATTGGCGAATAGGCGACGGCTTCCGCTTCTTCAAGCTCGACCAGTTTCTGCTTGATGAAGCCGTGCCAGTGCAGGGTGAGGATCACCGGAGTGTCGGGACACGGTACCGCCGCCAGCGTGACGCCGACCAGCGGCAGGCCGGTTGCGGACATCTGGTCTTCGATGCGCTCAAGAATCTGCATGTGCAAACATCTCCTTTAGTGTGCTGTTAAACTTTGGTCATCAACTGCCACAACTACCGAAAACATCAGAGCAAATTCGGTGCCACCGCGCGGCACCGGCATCCCTATGCCGATTTCCTGCCGCACAAGACACTCAACGGTCGCGAAGCGATCCGGTTGAACGTGTACGAGTATTCGACAGAGTTGTACCGCAATGCAAACTAGCACTCGCAATGATTTGCTGCTAGAACGCAGCCGCACCGCGGTGTGGCATCCCTGCACACAGATGAAGCAGCACGAAACGCTGCCCATCGTGCCCATAGCCAGAGCGCAGGGTTGCTGGCTGTACGATTTCGACGGACGGCGCTATCTCGACGCCGTCAGTTCGTGGTGGGTGAACCTGTTCGGTCACGGCGAACCGCGCATCACTGCCGCGCTGACTGACCAGCTGCAGAAGCTTGAACACGTGATGCTCGCCGGATTCACCCACGAACCCGTGGTGGAACTGTCGGAGCGTCTGTCCGTTTTGACCGGCGGCAGCTTGGGACATTGCTTCTACGGCAGCGACGGCGCGTCTGCCACCGAGATCGCGCTGAAAATGAGCTTTCATTACTGGCGCAACAGCGGAAGGCCCGGCAAGACGGAATTCATCAGCCTCGCCGGCAGCTACCACGGCGAAACGCTGGGCGCCCTGTCGGTCACCGATGTCGCGCTGTTCAAGGACACCTACGCGCCGCTGCTGCGCCACAGCGCGCAGGTGCCCAGTCCGGACTGGCGGCAGGCCGGGCCGGGTGTGTCGCCGCGCGATCACGCCCTCGCCTGCGCCGCAGCCCTTGAGCGCCACCTCGAACAGCACCATGCACAGACCGCGGCGCTGATCGTCGAGCCGCTGGTGCAGGGTGCCACCGGCATGGCGATGTACGATGCCGAATACCTGCGGCAGGCGCGCGAGCTGTGCAACCGTTACGACGTGCACCTGATCGCCGATGAAATCATGACCGGCTTCGGCCGCACCGGCACCTTCTTCGCCCATGAACAGGCCGCGATCCGCCCCGACTTCCTCTGCCTGTCCAAGGGCATCACCGGCGGCTACCTGCCATTGTCGGTCGTAATGACGACGGACAAGGTCTATCAGGCGTTCTACGACGAAAAAGTGACGCGAGGGTTCCTGCATTCGCATTCGTACACCGGTAACGCGCTGGCCTGCCGCGCCGCGCTGGCAACGCTGGACATTTTCGAACAGGACCGGGTGATCGAATCCAATCGCGGCAAGGCGCGGCACATGAACGCCGCCGCGCAGGCGCTCGCGGCGCATCCGCGGGTGCGCGATTTCCGCAGCATCGGCATGATCTGGGCGTTCGAGGTCGACGCAGCGGATGCCACATTCAGCCGGCGCCTGTTTGAAGCCGGGCTGGCGCGCGAACTGCTGCTGCGGCCCATCAGTGGCAATGCGGGCAATACCGTCTATTTCATGCCGCCGTACGCGATCAGCGAAGCCGAGATGGAATGGCTGGCCACGCGCACGCTCGACGCGCTGGAGGCGACGCCCTGAAACTCACATTTCTCGGTGCGGCCGGAGAAGTCACCGGATCGAGCTTCCTCATCGAAACCGGCAGCCTGCGCTTCCTGGTCGATTGCGGCATGTTCCAGGGCGGACGCGAAGCCGACGGCAAGAATCGGGCGCGTTTTGCATTCGATCCCGCTTCGCTCGATTTCGTGCTGCTGACCCACGCCCACATCGATCACTCAGGCCTGTTGCCGCGACTGGTGGCCCAGGGGTTTTCCGGGCCGGTGTACGCAACCCCGGCGACCTGCGATCTGCTGGAAGTGATGCTGATCGACTCGGCGCATATCCAGGAAAAGGAACTCGAATGGATGCGGAAGGCGAAATCACGCGGCGCCGGCAAGCCGCCCCTGTATACCGTCGCCGAAGTCAACCGCACGCTGCGCCAGCTGAAGCGTGTTGAGTACGGCAAGGAACTGCAGCCGCATGCGGATGTGCGCTGTGTGTTCCGCGACGCCGGCCACATCATCGGCGCCGCCATCATCGAGCTCTGGGTGAAAGACGGCTCGCGGAAACTCAAGCTGGTGTTCTCTGGCGACATCGGCCAGCCCAGCCGGCCGCTGGTGCGCGATCCTGCAGCGATCACCGAGGCCGATGTACTGATCGTCGAATCCACCTACGGCAACCGCATGCACAAGACCATGGACGAAACACTGGCGGAGCTCGAGCACGCGATCACCGACACCCTGACCCGCAAGAAAGGCAACGTCATCATCCCGGCCTTTGCCGTCGGCCGTACCCAGGAAATCCTCTACCTGCTGGTCGAACTGTACCGTCAGGGCCGCCTGCCGGAGATGGACATCTATGTCGACTCGCCGATGGCGACGAAAGCCACTGAAATCACCGCGAAACACTGGGGCCTGCTCGACAAGGACGCCGCGTCGCAGTTGCAATGGCTTAAAAACCGCCGCGGACGTCCGCACATCCAGTTCGTCCAGGACGTGCTGGAATCCACCAGCCTGCAGCGCATCAGACATGGAGCGGTGATCATCTCGGCCAGCGGCATGTGCAATGCCGGACGGATCAAGCACCATCTGAAGAACAACCTCGGACGCCGGGAATCAACTCTGCTGATCGTTGGCTTCCAGGCTGCGGGTACGCTGGGCCGGCGCATCGTCGATGGCGCACGGACTGTGCGCATTTTCGGCATTCCGGTACCGGTGCGTGCGGATGTCTACACGATAGGCGGACTGTCGGCGCATGCCGACCAGGCCGCACTGCTGGACTGGCTGGGCCATTTCAGGCGCACGCCTCAGCGCACCTTCGTGGTCCACGGCGAGCAGGACACGGCGGCGACATTTGCCGGACTCATCCATGACCGCCTGGGCTGGAACGGCGTAGACCTGCCGGCCCTGCGCAGTTCCGTCATCCTGTAAAGTACGACACATTTCCCGCAAGACATGTTGCCATTCAACTTCATCGCTGGCGCACTGATCGCGCTGCTGTCTGCAGTTGCTGCAGCGCAACCTGCCGCCGTGATCCCCGAGCCCGTGGCCCGCGCGCTGGCGCAGGGTGGCATTCCCGAATCCGCAGTCGGCATTTATGTGCACGAAGTCGGCGCCGCGCAACCGGTCGTGGCGGCCGGCGCCGAGCGCGCGCTGAACCCGGCATCGACCATGAAACTGGTCACCACTTACGCCGGGCTGGATCTGCTCGGCCCGGCCTACGTATGGCGCACCGAGCTGCGCAGCGACGGCGAAGCTGTGCAGGAAGTGCTGGCCGGCAATTTGTATCTGAAGGGCTCGGGCGACCCGAAAATCACGCTGGAAGACATGTGGCTGATGCTGCGCCGTCTGCGTGCGCAGGGCGTACGCGAAATCCGCGGCGACCTGGTGCTGGACGGCAGCCTGTTCGCCGAGGAGCCGCACGATCCAGCACGCTTCGACGACCGGCCGACCCAACCCTACAACACAGGCCCCAGCGCCTATCTGGTGAATTTCAAGGCCGTTTACCTGCAGTTCATTCCGGATGCGGCCGCGCGTACGGTGCGCATCGTCGTCGAACCGCCGCTGCCGCAGGTACAGATCATCAACAACCTGAAACTGACCGAAGGTGCCTGCGGCGACTGGTACAACCGCATGCGCCCAGCGGTCCAGGGCAATGCCGACACGGCGCGGTATACCTTCAGCGGATCCTATGCGCTGTCCTGCGGCGAACAGGGTTACAGCAGCAGCGTGCTCGGCCACCGCCAGTATGTGGGCGCCCTGTTCACTCAGCTGTGGCAGGAACTCGGCGGAACAATCACGGGCGTGGTTCGTGAAAACGCCACGCCGCCTCAGGCCCGCCTGCTGGTCAGCGCGCCGTCCGAATCCATGGCGGAAATCGTTCGCGACATCAACAAGTATTCGAACAACGTGATGGCGCGGCAGCTCTACCTGACGCTGGGCAGCAACGGTACGCCTGCCACTTCTGCAAGCTCGTACGCCGTCGTCCGCAACTGGCTGGCATCCCGGAACCTGGACATGCCCGAGCTGGTAATGGAAAACGGTTCAGGGCTTTCGCGCATCGAACGCATCAGCGCGCGCCATCTCGGCGAACTGCTGCTCAGTGCCTGGGCCAGCCCGGTGATGCCGGAGCTGATGGCATCGCTGCCGGTCGCCGCCGTTGACGGCACCATGCGCCGCCGCCTGAAAAACTCGCAGATCGCGGGCCAGGCGCACATCAAGACCGGATCGCTGTCGGGCGTGCGTTCCATCGCAGGTTACGTGCTTGATGCGCAGGGCAACCGCGCGGTCGTCGTGTTCATGGTCAACCACGCCAACGCCTACAACGCACAGCCGGCAATGGATGCGCTGCTCAGCTGGGTGCACAACCGCGACAGCAATGGCTGCTGTCGTCGCCAGGAACGTCGGCGCGGCATGAAATAGCCCCGCCGGTCCCGGCCGCCGCGGTTCAGATTTTCAGCACGCGGGCAATCCGCGCGCGCAGCCGCGGCAGCAATTCCGCCTCGAACCACGGATTGCGTTTGAGCCAGATGTTGTTGCGCGGACTCGGGTGCGGCAGGGGTACCTGCTTGGGCCAGTAACTGCGCCAGTCATGGACGGCTGCGGTGACGTTGTTCGTCTCTTCGCCCAGATGCCAGGCCTGGGCATAACTGCCGATCACCAATGACAGTTGCAATCGCCGCAGCGTATTGATCAGCGGTGTGCGCCATGCCGGGGCGCATTCCGGCCGCGGCGGCAGATCCCCGGATTTTCCGGTACCGGGGTAACAGAATCCCATCGGCAGTATCGCGATTTTTTGGGCGTCGTAGAAATCGACGCGCGAGACGCCCATCCATGCACGCAAACGCTCTCCGCTGGCGTCATCGAACGGCACACCGGATTCATGCACTTTTCGTCCCGGTGCCTGTCCCGCGATCAGGATGCGCGCATCGGGATGAAACTGCAGTACCGGCCGCACGCCGTGCGGCAGATGAGGGCCGCATATGCGGCAGGCACGGATGTCCGCCATGAGCGGAACATCCGCGCCGGTCCGTGTCGTTTTTTTTGCCGCCATGCAGCCCTGATCAGGCCGCCAGTTGCACGGGCACGACCGGAAAATCGATTTCGGTCCGCGCCACGTTGTTGGCGTAGTTGGTCAGTGTCGTTGCGACGACGTTGACGATGACTTCGAGCAGATCGCCCTCCGAGAGACCCGCCGCCTTGAACTGGTCGAGCACCGATGTGGGCACGTGACCTTTCTGCTCCACCAGGGTTTTTGCGTATGCGGCAATGGCCCTGGCGCGGGGACTGCCGCCGTTGCCGGCGCGCGCCTGCTGTGTCTGCTCGATGCTGAGCCCCACCCCTTTGCCGAGCAGCGTGTGGGCGCTGAGACAGTAATGGCAGGTGTTCGCCTGCGACACGGCAAGCGCCACGATTTCGCGTTCGCCCGGGCTGAGGTTGCCGCTGGCGATGGTCTCATTGAGCTGCAGCAAGCCGTTGAGCGCGACGGGTGATCTGGCCAGAGTCGCAAACAGGTTGGGGATCATGCCGATCTTGCCTTTGACGGCGTTGAGCGTGGCGGCAGTGGCGGCATCGGTTTCGGTCGGTTTCACGGGTGCAATGTACGTCATGGTGTTCTCCTGGGTCAGATGGTTGATCGACGGTAGATGTCGACGGAACGGATACTAAGGACTAGAATCGGACTATAGTTATCCAAAAGTATTGATTTGTTATCCATAAGTATCGATTCATGCAGCCTGATGACGATCCCTTTGCCCCGCTGCTGACTCATTTCAGCGCCCGCGCCCGCCTCTTTTACAGCGGCAATCTGTGCAGCCATGTCAATTTCGATGCGGCCGACCGCGTGGGCTATCTGCATTTGTTGCGCTCCGGACAGACCCGGCTGCACGATGCGGCCGGGCATACCGCCAGCCTGTCCGAGCCCTGCCTGGTTTTTTATTCGCGGCCACTGACGCACTGGTTTGATCCGGATCCGGTGACCGGCGCCGATCTGGTGTGTGCGACGGTTGCCTTTGACCACAGTACGTTCAATCCGGTGGCGCAGGCACTGCCCGCGCGATTCGAATGTGCGCTGCAGGAACTCGCCGGTCCGCGGGCCTTGCTCGATGTGCTGTTCGAGGAAGCCGCTCACGCACACCCGGGACGGCAGGAAGTGCTGAACCGCCTGTTCGAAGCAGTGCTGATCATGGTCATGCGCACTTCCGTGCAGCGGGGCAAGGACGCAGCGGGATTTCTCCGCGGTCTTGCACACCCGCAACTGGGCAAAGTGCTGACGGCACTGCATGCGCGGCCGGGAGCCGATTGGTCGCTGGAATCGATGGCGGCCATTGCCGGCATGTCGCGCAGCAGCTTTGCAGCCACCTTCCGGCGGGAAGTCGGTGAAACGCCCGGCGACTATCTGACGCGGTGGCGCATGGCGATTGCGCAGTCCATGTTGCAGCGGGGCCGTCCGCTCAAGCTGGTGGCGGGCGAAGTGGGTTATGCAAGCCAGCCCGGTTTCCTGCGGGCGTTCAGGCTGGTCGTGGGCATGTCACCGAAGCAGTGGCTGCGCAGCTCCGCCGATGGGGGAATGGCGCCGCCGGACTAGGACCTTCGCCTCGCCACCGCGAGGCCGTGGCTGTTCATCCAAAGCCGTGACAGCCCCTGCACAAGCCCCGCTGCTGCCAGCGCCGACAGGAAGGCCATGCCGACTTCGACGGTCTTCAGCATCCAGGCCAGCACTGCGCAGAAAGTGCTGAACGAATAGAAACCGAGGACCATCCCGCGCAGCAGCTGCACGGTCGCAGCATTGCCAGCGCTGCGATGGGTGAACAGCACCAGTACCGTGCCCATCACCGGGAACATGGCGAGGATGCCGCTCAGTGACGGCCCCAGCTGCGCGGCGAACCAGGTCACGGCCAGCACCAGCAGCGCGCCGAGCAGCATGCGCAGCAGCATGTCCCGGGGGGGTTTCACCGGCGGAGGTGCGGCCGCATGCATGCGGGGATAGAAACGCGGTGCGAGCCACAATGCGAGCAGCACGACCCCCGCGGCGGCCGGCAGCGTGGCGTTCCACCATTCCAGCACCACGACGGCGAGTGCATAGCCGCCATAGGCCAGCGGCAGGCTCAGCGTCCAGGGAAAGCGCGTCGCCGCCCAGGCATAGCTCAATCCGAATGCGAGCATGCCCAGCACGGCTGACAGCGTGCCGACCGCCGCCTGTGCGGCGAATGCCACTCCCTGTTCCAGGGCGATGAACCAGAGGATGGGGCCGGCGACGATCGGGAAGGCCGACAGCCAGCCCGCCACTGCCGGGCCCCAGCGCCGGCCTGCGAAGGTCACGCCCGCGATCAGCGCGGGAACCAGCAAAAGCTTCAGCAGCAGTACGGTGCTCAAGCCGGCGTTCCGTGGCGGGACTCAAGCCCGAAACGGCAATAAAAACAGTTCACTGGGTGATTTTTTCGGCGGTGAGGGTTACAGCCCCAGGCTGGACCAGATCGCATCGACGCGCTGTTTCACCTCTTCGCTCATCGCGATCGGCGTGCCCCACTGGCGGTCGGTTTCCGCCGGCCATTTGTTGGTGGCGTCTATGCCCATCTTCGAGCCGAGTCCGGCGACCGGACTGGCGAAATCCAGGTAGTCGATCGGTGTCGCATCGGCGATCAGCGTGTCGCGCCGCGGATCGACGCGGGTGGTCAGCGCCCACATCACTTCCTTCCAGTCGCGCACGTTGACGTCGTCGTCGGTGACGATGATGAACTTGGTGTACATGAACTGGCGCAGGAAACTCCAGATGCCGAACATCACGCGCTTGGCGTGGCCGGGGTACTGCTTTTTCATGCTGACGCAGGCGATGCGGTACGAGCAGCCCTCGGACGGCAGGTAAAAATCCGTGATCTCCGGAAACTGCTTCACCAGCAGTGGCACGAAGACTTCGTTCAGCGCCTCGCCGAGTACCGCCGGTTCGTCCGGCGGTTTGCCGGTGTAGGTCGAGTGATAGATCGGGTCGCGGCGCAGCGTGATGCGCTCGACGGTGAACACCGGGAACCGCTCCCGCTCGTTGTAATAGCCGGTGTGATCGCCGTACGGGCCTTCGAGCGCGGTCTCGCCGGGATGAATGAATCCTTCGAGCACGATCTCGGCCCGCGCCGGCACTTTCAGCTCATGGGTCAGGCAGCGCGCAATTTCGGTTCTCTCGCCGCGAAGCAGGCCCGCAAACTGGTACTCGGACAACGCGTCCGGCACCGGCGTCACCGCGCCGAGCATGGTTGCCGGATCGGCGCCCAGCGCCACCGCCACCGGAAAAGGATCACGCGGATGCGCGAGGCAGTGGTCGCGGTAATCCAGCGCGCCGCCGCGGTGGGCCAGCCAGCGCATGATCAGCCTGTTTTTGCCGATCACCTGCTGCCGGTAAATGCCGAGGTTCTGCCGCGCCTTGTTCGGGCCCCGCGTCACCGTCAGGCCCCAGGTGATCAGCGGTGCAACATCACCGGGCCAGCAGGTCTGGACCGGCAGGCGCGCAAGATCGACGTCGGCGCCCTCCCAGATGATTTCCTGGCACACCGGATCGCGCAGCAGCTTCGGCTGCATGCTCAACACCTGGCGCAGCAGCGGCAGCTTGTCCCAGGCATCCCTCAATCCCTTCGGCGGCTCCGGCTCCTTCAACTGCGCCAGCAGCTGGCCGAGTTCACGCAGCGCCGCCACCGAATCGCGGCCCATGCCGCGCGCCACGCGCTGCGGCGTGCCGAACAGGTTGCCGAGTACCGGGATGCCGTGTCCCTTTGGTTTTTCAAACAGCAATGCCGGCCCGCCGGCCTTCAGCACGCGGTCGCAGATCTCGGTCATCTCCAGCTTCGGATCGACTTCGATGCCGATGCGTTTCAACTGGCCGTCGCGCTCGAGGCCGGCGATAAAGTCGCGCAGATCACGGTAACTGGAACTCATAGCAGGACGCGCGGATAGCGCCACCAGTCGATTGCGGTGCCGGCGAAAATGATCGCACCGACCCAGTTGTTGTTGAGAAAAGCCTTGAAGCAGCCCTCGCGGCTGCGGCTCTGGATCAGTCGATACTGATACAGCACCAACAGCGAGGCCACGGTCAGTGCGCCGAAATAAAACACACCGCGCAACTGCCACCAGCCGATCCAGGTCATCGCGACCAGGAACAGCAGATGCGCGGCAATCACGCCGACCACATCAAAGCGGCCGAACAGAATCGCCGAAGATTTCACGCCGATTTTCAGGTCGTCTTCGCGGTCGACCATCGCATACTCGGTGTCATAGGCCACGGCCCAGAACACCGTCGCCAGCAGCAACGCCCAGGCCACCGGCGGCAGCGCATTCCACACCGCGGCATACGCCATCGGGATGCCGAAGCCGAAGGCCAGCCCGAGCCAGACCTGCGGCAGCGGAAACACCCGCTTCAGGAAGGGATAGATCACCGCGATCGCCGCCGCCGCAAATGCCAGCTGGATCGTCAGCGCATTCAGGAACAGCACCAGCACAAAAGCCAGCAGCATCAGCGCGCCGGCGAGCAGCAGCGCCTCCTTCGGCCGGATCAATCCTGCGGCGAGCGGCCGATTGCGGGTGCGTTCGACATGCGGATCAAAATCGCGGTCGGCATAGTCGTTGACCACACAGCCGGCCGAACGCATCAGCACCGTGCCGGTGACAAAAATCAGCAGCACATCCAGCGGCGGCAGGCCGGCCGAGGCGAACCACAGCCCCCACAGCGTCGGCCACAGCAGCAGCAGGATGCCGATCGGCTTGTCGAGCCGCATCAGCTTTTCGTAGGCATCGAGCCGGGCTTTGAAAGGCAGTGCAGGATTCACAGCTGTGCCATCGCAGGAAGAAAGACTTCGCTGACCAGTATAGGCGAACGGCCCAGCGCGAACAGCGAACGCCGCGCCCACAGCGTCTTCGGCGCCGCGGACAGCTGGGCTGCAGCACGGCGGTACAACGGGTGGGTACGCCCGAGTTTTTTCTGGCGCAGCGGATAACGTGCAATACGCGGATCGGCAAACAGTGCCGCACCAAGCGGCCGGTTGCCGAGCCCGGTCACACTGCGCCAGCTACCGCGCAGCGCTTCAGCCGCCAGCACCGTATGTGCGAACACCAGCGCCGTCTTCCCCTGCATCAGCAACACCTCGCGCACCAGCACGCGCTGCACAGGTGACGGAAACAGAAAATTTTCATCAGGATGTGCGCGACGCAAGCCCTGGAACAACACCTTGACCGTAATCGCCCCCGCACGCCGCTGCAGCCGCGCCGTCAGCGAACCGCGGTCGGTGAGCCAGGGACGCAAGCGGCCGGCGTTGACGGGTGTGGTGCACCAAAAGGTATCTCGGGGAATTTGTTTCACGGGGGTCTGTCTTTTTGCTGCGGGATTATCGCATTGCTGTCGTTATATTTTTAAAACCTGACGGCTTTGCCGGTAACGCTGCTGTCTCATCAACCACTTGGTTTGCTTTGCTCCCCTTCTGAGCCGCCGAGTAGCACAGCACGGCCGGGGGATGTCGGCGAGGACTGTCTGAGCCCTCGCGCAGTTTGCGAGGGCGAGTTCCGCAGCCGCCCGGCTGGGCGAGCAACGCAGGGGACCCCGAAGGGGCGGCTCAGTGGGGTCGCCTTCTTTTGGTTACTTTTCTTGGCGAAGCAAGAAAAGTGACTAGCCGCCGGGCTACCCCCGGCCAGCTAACGGTTGTCGGTGAGATGCTGCTCGCCCTTCGACAAGCTCAGGGCGAACGGAAGGTTTATTTAACTTAATCTCAAAACACATCACTACCAAACTCACACCTTCAAATACTCATTCCTTCCCCCCAACCACCTC
>JAIENU010000267.1 GCA_019751125.1 Burkholderiales bacterium
GTTTCCCAGGTCATGTACGGATTGGCCTTTTCCTCGAGGTCGTGCGGCGGCACCCAGACTTTATCTTTCTGGTAGGCGCTGATGTTGACGATGGCCGGGTAACGGCCGGGGGCCTTGGGCCTGAACACATCGGCGTACAGCACCGAACCGTCGCGCATGCGGACCTTGACGTCCTTTTCGATGATCAGGTCGTGGCGTGGTTGGGAGAGTTTTGCAGTCTTGCGGGTCATGGTGTTCCTAGTCGATCTTGACGTTGTTGTCGCGGATGATCTTGGTCCAGCGCTTGCTTTCGGAGAGCACGTAGGCATCGAACTCGGCGGGTGATGCGCTGAGGCTCATCGGGATCGCGCGTTTGGTCAGCGCGCCGTCGGCTTCCAGATCCTTCATCGCCAGCACGATTTCGGCGTGCAATTTGGCGACCACGGCCTTCGGTGTGTTCCGGGGCGCAAACACGCCGTTCCAGTTGAGGCTGCCGTATCCCGGGAATCCGGCTTCGGCCATGGTCGGCACATTGGGCAGGTCGGTCAGGCGCTGCTCTGAGGTGACTGCAAAAGCCTTGATCTGCCCGGCGCGCACCGCGCCGATGTTGGAGGCGACGTTGGATTCGGTGATGTGGATGTCGCCGCGCAGCATCGCAGGCAGGGTTTCGCCGGCGCCTTTTGACGGCAGGTGCACCATCTTCACGCCGGCGGCGCCGAGCAGCGCCAGCATGTCGAGATGTGAATACGAACCCAGCGGCGCCTGGAAGTTGAGTTCGCCAGGGCGTGCCCTTGCGTAATCCAGTGCTTCCTTCAGTGTGTTCGCCGGCAGCTTGGGGCTGCCGAGGATGAAGTTGGGAATCGCCACCAGCTTCGTCACCCCGGTCAGATCCTTCAGCGCGTTGACCTTCATGTTTTTCGCGAACAACAGCGGGTTGATCGAGTTGATCGAGATGTTGCCGACCAGCAGCGTGTAACCGTCGGGCTGCGCCTGCGCGACCACTTCGACGGCGATGTTGCCGGCGGCGCCGGTACGGTTGTCGATGACCACCTGCTGGCCAAGACGTTTGCCGAGGCGCGGCTCGAGCACACGGGCGATGATGTCGGTGGCGCCGCCAGGCGCGAAGGGAATCACCATGCGGATCGGGCGGTTCGGGAAATCCGCCTGGGCCGCCATGGCTGCTGCGGGAATGGCGGTGCAGATCGCTGCAAAAAACAGGATGCGGTGACGCATGTGCGGCTCCTCCTGACGGGTTTGACTGCAGGCGCGGGGTGGGCCCCGGTTTTTGTTTTTGAGTTTAGGCAGCCGCCTTATACTTAGTCCATCAATAAAAGCTAATTCCGGTTATTCATAAAATGAATTTAATAATTTCAGTCCTGTAGTTTCAGTCTTATGAACCTGAACAACATCGACATCCACCTGCTGCGCTGCTTCGAGGCGCTGATGGACGAGCGCAGCGTGTCCCGCGCGGCGGAGCGCATGCACATCAGCCAGCCGGCGATGAGCCATGCACTGGCGCGGCTGCGCCGGCAATTCGACGACCCGCTGCTGCTGCGTGCGCAGAAGGAGATGGTGCCGACGCGCTGCGCGCTGACCGCGCGTGAATCCGTGGCCCGCATCCTGCTTGAGACAGAAAACCTGTTCCTGCGCACGGTGGTGTTCCGGCCGGAAACCTCGAAAATGCGCTTTGTCATCACCGCGCCGGAATACGTCGAGCATGTGCTGGCGCCCAGGCTGCTGCAGCGGCTGCAGCGTGAGGCGCCGGGCATCACGCTGGAAATCCGCGTGCCCGATCCGGACCGGGCGACCGAGTGGCTGGAAAAGGGCGAAATCGATTTTCGCCTCGGCTGGCTGCGCACGCCGCCGCGCACATTGCGCTCGCAACTGCTGTTCCGCGACGGTTTTGTCTGCCTGGCGCGCAAGGGGCATCCGCAGATCCGCGGCGGCATTACACAGGAACAGTATTTTTCGCTGCCGCATGTGCGTTCGCGTTTTGTGCGCAACAGCACCTCGGGCCGGGTCATCGACGAGGTGGCGGCGGCCCACGGCCGCAAGCTGAATGTCGTGGTGCTGATGCAGAACGTGTTCACGGTGTTCCACGGTGTGGCCCATTCCGACCTGATCGCCACCGTGCCGTCGCGGCTGGTGCAGGGAGTACCGGGGCAGCTGCCGCTGCAGGTGCTGGAGCCGCCGATTGCGATCCCGGACCTGCGCATCCACCTGTTCTGGCACGAGCGCACGCACCAGGAACCTTCCCACCGCTGGTTCAGGCAACTGCTGATCGAGTCGGCGAAGTCACTCTGACCTTGTTCCGGCTTAACCGACGGGTTAAGTCTGACTCAACCCGCCGCCGGCGCGCGGGTGGTGCGCCGGTTTTGCTAAAATCGCGCCCTCGCAGCGTAATCAACCGTGGGGAATCCAATGGCAGCCAAGGCCAAAAAATCCAAGAGCCGCAAATACACCGACATCATTTTCGAGGTGAAAGACCAGGTCGCCTGGATCACCATCAACCGCGAGAAAGTGCTGAACGCCTTCCGCGAGCAGACCCTCGATGAAATGATCGACGCGCTGAAATCGACGCGCGAGGACCCGTCCATCGTCTGCGCCGTGGTCACCGGCAAGGGCAACAAGTCCTTCTCCGCGGGTGGCGATTTTTACGCGATGAAGCGGCTGAACTTCACCAACGCCTATATGTGGAACGACCGCATGCTGGGCCTGGCGATGACCATCCGCGGCCTGCCGATCCCGGTGATCGCGATGGTCAACGGTTGGTGCATGGGCGGCGGACATGAGCTGGCGCTGTGGTGTGATCTGGTGATCGCCTCCGAAAACGCCGTGCTCGGCCAGACCGGCGCCAAAGTCGGCGCCTGCCCGACCGTCGGCGCGACCCAGTACATCCCGCGCATCATCGGCGAACGCCTGGCGCGCGAAATGATTTTCTGCGCCCGCCGTTTCCCGGCGAAAGAAGCCGTCGAAGTCGGCCTGATCAACAAATGTGTACCGCAAAAAGATTTGTTGAAGGAAACCCTGAAGTGGTGCGAAACCATGAAGGGCCATAGCGCGCTGACCATCCGCATGACCAAGAAGTCGCTGAATTTCGAATCCGACAACCTCTACTCGTCCTGGCAGCAGGGCATGGAACTGCTGGCCCATGTCTGGGGTTCGCCTGAGGCCAACGAAGGCATGGATGCCTTCCTCGCCGGCCGCAAGCCGAACTTCCAGAAATTCCGCATGCAGGCGAAAAAGGAACTCGAGAAATATGTCGACGGGTACGAGCGCGACCTCAATGCGCCGCCGTCGATGCGGCGCAAGCGCAAGTAAGCCAGGCTGCAGGGGGCGCGGCGGCGGGATTTCCCGCCGCCGCGCTGCCGTTTGCGGCGCCGTTTGTGCCGTCACCGCTGTTTTTTGTAACGCTGTCTTTTAGAATCCACCCACGATGTCATCCCCGACCCCGCAGGGCGCCCTCCATGGCGTCCGTGTCCTTGACCTGACCCGCATCCTTGCCGGTCCGCTGTGCACGATGATGCTTGGCGACATGGGTGCCGACGTGATCAAGGTCGAGCCGCCGGGCAGCGGTGACGATACCCGCAGCTGGGGTCCGCCTTTTGCCGAAGGCGAGTCGGCCTATTATCTCGGCGTCAACCGCAACAAGCGTTCGATCACGCTGAACATGGCGATGAAATCCGGGCAGGAGGTGTTGGCCGGACTGATCAAAAAATCCGACGTGCTGGTCGAGAACTTCAAGGTTGGCACGCTGGAGAAATGGGGTTTTGGCAATGACTGGCTGCAGCAGAATGCGCCGCGGCTTGTTCGCTGCTCGATCACCGGCTACGGCTCCGTCGGTCCCAAGGCCGGACTGCCCGGCTACGATTTCATCCTGCAGGCCGAGTCCGGACTGATGAGCATCACCGGCGAGCCTGGCGGCACGCCGATGAAGTATGGTGTGGCCATTGTCGATGTCTGCACCGGCATGCTCGCCTGCAATTCGGTGCTGGCCGCCCTGAATGCGCGCCACAGCACCGGCCGCGGCCAGCATGTCGAGGTGTCGCTGTTTGATTCGGGGCTGGCGATGCTGGCCAATGTCGCGTCCAACCACCTGATCTCCGGCAAGAACGCCGGCCGCTTCGGCAACGGCCATCCGAACATCGTGCCCTACACCGCCTATCCGACGCGTGACGACATGATTGCAGTCGCCGTCGGCAATGACGGCCAGTTCGCCAAGTTTGCCGCGGTGCTGGGCCATGCCGAATGGGCGGCTGATCCACGCTTCACGAAAAACCCGGACCGTGTCGGCAACCGCGAGGCGATCGACGCGCTGATCACCGCGGAGCTGAAGCGTGAGGGTGCGGAGCACTGGATCGAACAGCTGACCGCTGCCGGCATCCCCTGCGGCCGCATCAACAGCGTGGCGCAGGCGCTGGCCGCGCCGCATGCGATTGCGCGCGAGATGGTGACTTCGGTGGAGCATCCGACGGCGGGCACCGTGAAAATGCTCGGCATTCCCTTCCGCTTCAGCGACACGCCGCCGAGCATCCGCCGCGCGCCGCCGCTGCTGGGCCAGCACACCGAAGCCGTGCTGCGCGAGGAACTCGGTTTCAGCGACGCCCGTATCGACGCCCTGAGGCAAGAAAAAGTCATTTAAAAACAACGAGTTATAACAATGATCACCGGCCTGAGCCATGTCTCGATCGTGGTGCCCGATCTGGCGGCTGCCCTGCGCAAGCTGGAGGCGACGTACGGGCTGACTGCCGGCGTGATCAAGGTCAATGAAGAGCAGGGTGTGCGCATGACCTATGTCGATCTCGGCAATGCCAAGATCGAACTGATGGAGCCGTCGCGGCCGGATTCACCGGTGGCGAAATTCCTCGAGCGCAATCCCAAGGGCGGCATCCATCACTTCTGCCTCGGCGTTGATGACGTCGCGCAGACCACGCAGGAACTTGCCACCGCCGGCGCGCAGGTGCTCGGCTCCGGCAAGGTGCAACTCAACGTACACGGTGAACGTATTGCTTTTGTGCACCCGAAGGATTTTCTGGGTGCGCTGGTCGAACTTGAGGAAACGGGAACGGATCATGGCTGAACAGAAACAGCAGCAACGGATTGCGGGCGACAGGCTGCGGGCGTTCATCGCTTCCGCTTTTGAGGCCGTCGATGTGCCGCCGAATGATGCCAAAACGATTGCGCAGCTGATGGCGCAGGCCGACATCAACGGCTCCGAAGGCCACGGCGTGTTCCGCCTGCCGCAATACATCCGCCGCATCAAGGGCAAGGCGGTCAATGTGAAGCCGAATATCCGCGTCGAGCGCGAAATGGCCGGCATGGCGCTGATCCACGGCGACAACGGCATGGGCCATCTGGTAATGAAGTTCGCCGCGGAGAAGGCGATCGAGAAGGCAAAAACAGCGGGCGTGGCCTGGGTCGGTGCGCGCTGGAGCAACCACGCCGGTCCGGCCTCGCTCTACGCGACGATGCCGCTGGCGCACAACATGATCGGCCTCTACATGGCCGTGGGCAGCGCCAACCATCTGCCGCCCTGGGGCGGGCTCGACATGCTGCTGTCGACCAATCCGATCGCGGTGGCGGTGCCGGCGGGCGATGAGCCGGCGGTGATTCTTGACATGGCAACCACGGTGGCCGCTTACGGCAAGGTCAAGACCAAGGCGCAGCGCGGCGAGATGATGCCCGAGGGCTGGATGATGGACCGCAACGGCAATCCGCTGACCGACCCGAAGCGTGCGAATGAGGGTTTTCTGCTGCCGATCGGCGGTTACAAGGGTTATGGCCTGGCGCTGATCATCGGCATGCTCGCCGGCAACCTCAATGCCGCGGCGATGGGCAAGGATGTCATCGACTTCAACAACGACGACACCAGCGAGACCAATACCGGCCACGCCATCGTCGCCATCAACATCGAAGCTTTCCAGGACCTGAAGGAATTCAAGTCAGGCATGGACACGCTGATCCGCGATATCCGCAATTCGCAACGCCTGCCCAACGTCGACCGCATCCGCCTGCCGGGCGAAGGTACGCATGTCGCGCGTGCCGACCGCGAGAAAAACGGCGTGCCGATCCCGCCGGCGCTGCTGGCCGCGCTGGACCAGCTGGCTGCCGAATTGAAGATCAACAGGATTGCGGGCTAGATCGCAAAGTTTTTTCTGTTTTGTAAGCAGTTGTAACTGTGGCAACAGGCGGCAACCGTCGCCGCTGCCCGACAATGCCGCGGCTGTGATATTCCGCACGTTGTTGGCCAACATTCATGCGCTGCTGTGGAACATTTCATGGCGGCAGCCGGACTAACAGGGTTATGTTGAGACCTGTTTGGGAGCCCGGCTGATGGGTAAATTCACATCCGTCCTGATGTTGTTTCTTGCGCTTGTGTCACCGCTGTCGCCGGTGCATGCGCAAAATGCGGCAGCCGCCGCGCCTGACACCCTGGTGCGCAGCACCGTCGAGGACGTACTCGGCGTGCTGTCACAGGGCAAGGACCGCCGCACGCTGCAGGCCGTGGTCGAGCAGAAGGTGCTGCCGCATTTTGATTTCCGTGCGATGACCCAGCTCGCGGTCGGCCGCGCCTGGCGCGAAGCCACGTCCGCGCAGCAGAAGGCGCTGGAACAGGCTTTCCGCACCCTGCTGGTGCGCACCTACACCGTGGCCCTGAGTGAAGCTGCCAATGCCGAGCGCAAGGTCGAAGTCAAGCCGGCTGCACTCAAGCCTGGCGATGACTACACCACGGTGCGCACGCTGGTGCGTGAACCCGGGCGTCCGCCGATCAGCATCGATTACCGCATGACATTCATCGACAAGGCCTGGAAAGTCACCGACATCGTCGCCGAGAACGCGAGCCTGGTGATCAGTTACCGCGGCAGCTTTGCCAGCGAAATCTCGCGCTCGGGCATCGACGGCCTGATCAAGGTGCTCGAAGACCGGAACCGGCAGGGAGCCTGAATTTGACGGTACAGACGTTTGCACCTGAAGCCGCCAACGCCGCCCCAGGGCCGCGTGATGGCGCGCGCCAGTCTCTGGTGCTGCGCCTGTTGCAGCCGGGTTCATTTCCAAAATTGCTGGCCATCGGTTTTGCTATGGTTGCAGCACCGCTGATCATCGCGCTGCTCTACAACGCGATATCGATCGACCGTTTTGCCAACCGCGGCCAGAGCGCAGTTCTGCAGGCAGTGCAGGCCACCCAGTCGAGCCGCCGTCTTGCCGAGCAACTGTCGACGCTCGAGCGCAACGCGCGGCAGATGGTGATCCTGGGCGACCGTGCACCCTTTGCCAGTTACGAAGCCAATCGCGCGCTGTTCCTGCGCGCCGCTGCCGAATTCGGCGCGCTCGAGCTTGCCCCCGAGCAGCGCGCCGCCCTGCGGGCGATTCTCGACGGCGAAGCGGCCAGCCATGCCGTGCTTGCAAATGCCGGTGCATCAACACGCGACATGGCCCGTGCCGCCGGCGCTTTTGCCGCGCTCAACACCCAGGCATTGGACATCACGGCCCATGCCGATCGCCTGATCGGCGGTGAAATCGAGGCCATGCGCGAAGCCGCTGCCCGCGCCCAGCGCATCACGCTGTGGCAGATGCTTGCGCTGGTGCCGGTGGCACTGCTGCTGGCCGCGGGCTTCACCGTGCTCATTGCCCGACCCATCCGGGAAATCGATCTGGCGCTGCGGCGCATGGGCGGCGGTGATTTCTCGGCGCCGATCGGCATCAGCGGTCCGCGCGACCTGCAGCAACTTGGCCGGCGCATCGAATGGCTGCGCCACCGTTTGTCCGAACTCGAGCAGCAGAAAAACCGCTTTCTGCGCCAGGTCTCGCATGAGCTGAAGACGCCCTTGACCGCGCTGCGCGAAGGCTCCGAACTGCTGTCGGAAGGTGCGTTGGGCAGGCTTGCCCCGGGGCAGCAGGAGGTGGTCGGCATCCTGCGCGCCAACAGCATCGAGCTGCAGCGGCTGATCGAGGACCTGCTGTCTTACGGCGCTGCCGAATTCCATCGCGGTGCGCTGCGTCTGGCGCCGGTTGATGTTCGCCGGGTGGTGGCACGCGTACTCGATGACCAGAACCTCGCCCTGCGCGCGCGGGCGCTGCGCATCGCGCCGCGTATTGCCGATGTCGTGCTCCAGGCCGATCCGGAAAAGATGCGGGTGATCCTCGACAACCTGCTGTCGAATGCGATCAAGTTCGCCCCCGAAGGCGGCACCATCGGCATTGCTGCCAGGGCCACTGCCGAACATCTGGTGATGGAGGTCAGTGATGGCGGTCCCGGCATCGCGTCTGCTGATCGCGAGCGGGTGTTTGATCCCTTTTATCGCGGCCGCAGTGCCAGTGGCGGCCGTCTGCCGGGCTCCGGCATCGGCCTGTCTATAGTGCGTGATTATGTGCAGGCCCACGGCGGCACGGTCGAAGTGGCAGACATGCCGGCGGGTGCCGGGGCGAGATTGCGCCTGACCCTGCCGCTGCGTGCCGGGGTGGCCGCGTGAGGAGTCTGGTTTGTACTGCCTTGCTGGTGATGCTTGCAGGCTGCCAGTTGCCGCCCGGGTCACAGTCTTCGCCCGATGCGCGTCGGCCTTCGCCATTGCGGCCGGCCGGTGATGTGCAGGAAGCGCTGGCTTATCACGCGCAACTGCGCCGTGCCGGCGCGCGTGAACTGCAGCAGGAGCAGGAACTGGCGCGCCGCATTTTCCTGAAATCCGCCGATGACCGGGCGCGCATGCGCTACGCACTGGCAATGACCATGCCCGGGGCGGCCACCGCAGATGTAACACGTGCCCTCGACGCGCTGGACCCGCTGACCCGCAATGCCGAGGCGCCGCTGCACGGGCTGGCCCTGCTGCTTTCGGCGCAGTTGCAGGAACAGCGCCGCAGCGAAATGCAGGTGCAGGCACTGCAGCACAAACTTGACGCGCTGCTCGAACTTGAACGCAGCATGACCAGCCGTGACAGCGGCTCCATACGTAAAAAGTAAAAGGTGAAACCATGAGTGCAGAAGCCATGCTCGAAGACCGCATTGAACAGGACACCCGCCGCTTCGGCGCGGGACGCGGTGACACAGCCGCCGCGCAAAAGGCAAGGGTGCTGGTGGTCGATGATGATCCCGGCCTGCTGCGTCTGATGGAACTGCGGCTCGACGCCGCGGGTTACCGCGTGACTGCCGTCGACAGCGGCGAACGTGCGCTGGCGCAGCTTGCGGTGTCGAGACCGCAGGTGGTGGTGACCGATCTGCAGATGGGCGGCATCGACGGCATGGCGCTGTTCGAGGCGATCCGTGCCGAGAACCCGGCGTTGCCGGTGATCATGCTCACCGCCCACGGCACCATCCCCGATGCGGTGGCCGCGGTGAAAGGTGGTGTGTTTGGCTACCTCGCCAAGCCTTTTGATGCCAAGGCGCTGCTTGACGAAATAGCCCGCGCGCTGCGCACGACTGCTGTCCCGGCCGGCGCCGGCCGGGACGACCGTGCCTGGCGTGCCGAGATCATCACCCGCAACTCGGTGATGGAAGACATTCTGGCCAAGGCGCGGTTGGTGGCTGGCGGTGATGCCTCGATCCTGATCGAGGGTGAATCCGGTACCGGCAAGGAACTGCTGGCCCGCGCCGTGCACGCTGCCAGCACGCGGGCCGACAGGCCCTTCATTGCGATCAACTGCGGCGCGATACCCGAGGCATTGCTCGAGTCCGAGCTGTTCGGCCACGTCAAGGGCGCATTCACCGGCGCGGTGCGCGACAACCGCGGCCTGTTCCTGGCGGCGGACGGCGGCACGCTGTTCCTCGATGAAATCGGCGACATGCCGGCCGCGCTGCAGGTCAAGCTGCTGCGGGTGTTGCAGGAAAAACAGCTGCGCCCGGTCGGCGGCCAGGAGAATGTGCCGGTCGATGTGCGGGTGATTTCGGCGACACACCGCGATCTCGAGGCGGAACTGGCCGCCGGCAATTTCCGCGAGGATCTCTACTACCGGCTGAAGGTGGTGGCGCTGCGGCTGCCGTCCCTGGCCGAGCGCCGCGAGGACATCGCGCTGCTCGCCAGCCATTTTCTGAACGAACTGGTCGGGCGCTACAAAAAGACGGTCACCGGACTCGCGCCGGAGGCGGTCGAACTGCTGGTCACCGCCTCCTGGCCGGGCAATGTGCGCCAGCTCTACAACGTGGTTGAGCAGTCGGTGGCGCTGGCCACCACGGCGCTGATTCCGGCGAGCCTGGTCGAGCAGGCGATACGCCGCGAAGCCACGGAAATCGCGCCCTTCGAGCAGGCACGGCGCAAGTTCGAGCGTGATTACCTGGCGCAGCTGCTGAAGATCACCGACGGCAACGTCACCCATGCCTCGCGCATGGCCAAGCGCAACCGCACCGAGTTCTACAAGCTGCTGCAGCGTCACCAGCTCGATCCGCGGCTGTTCAAGCCGCAGCGCGCATGACCGGGTTGCGGCAGCAGCGTGCCTCCGCCACGCTGCTGTTTGCGTTGTTGCTCGCGGGCTGCGCCGGCAAAGGCCTGTTCAGTGGCGGTACTGCGGCACCCGAAGCGCCGGTGGTGAATCTGTCCGGTTACTCGGCGTCCTACAAGAAGGGACATGCCGACGGTTGCGCAAAGCGCCGCGATGAACGGCTGTACCGCGAACAGGGCGATTACATGATGGGCTGGAATGACGGCAGCGTTGCCTGCAAGCGACGCTGAAGCATTCACAAGCGCCGCAAACACCGCCGGCTGTGGATAACTTTTTGCCGGCGGACTTGTGTATCTGTGCGACAAAGCACTTGTCGCAAAAGACTTTTTTCACATTTGAGCAGTGTCTGGGCCGGTTCTTGTAGGACAAACTCCTACAAACCGCCGGCCACGGTACTCACGTCTCTTTCAGACGACGCCCGATCAAGTACGCCTGAAGCCGGGCCCACAATCCTGTCCAACCTGATGCCGCAAACGGATGCAGGGTCAACCAAGGGAGAGACAAAGTGGATACCGAAAAGCTGATGAACGAAATTCGTGAAGCCAACCTGGGCTACATGCTGCTCGCGCAGCAGATGATCAAGGCCGACAAGACGGCGGCAATGTTCCGCCTCGGCATCAGCCAGGATGTGGCCGACGTGCTGGAATCACTGAGCACCGGCCAGATCCTCAAGCTCGCGACCTCGAACATGCTGCTTTGCCGCTTTCGTCTCGACGACCGTCTGATCATGAACATGGTCACCGAATACAGCAATAACAAGCTGATGGCTTCCTCCCATGCCGCGGTGATGATGGCCGGCCAGGCCGCAGCCGGACTGGCCTGAGCCGGTTTTCGTACAAGCCCAGACGATCAAGCCAGAGGAGCCCGTCATGCGCAGCAAGAGTGTTGTCAGCGATGCCCGTCAGGTCCAGCTTGCCGCCGAACTGGTTCGGCTCGGCGCCCGCCTGCAGGTGCTGGAGAGTGAAACCACCCTGAGCCGCGAGCGTCTGCTCAAGCTCTACAAGGAGGTCAAGGGTGAGTCGCCGCCGAAAGGCATGCTGCCGTTTTCCACGGACTGGTTCATGAGCTGGATGCCGAACATCCACTCCTCCCTGTATCTCGACATTTACCGCTACCTCACCGCCAACACCCCGGCCCGCGGCATCGAAGCGATAATGGCCGCCTATCGGCTGTACCTCGAACACCTGCACGTGCACCAGCTCGACAACATGCTGTCGTTCACCCGCGCTTGGAGCCTGGTGCGTTTTTTCGAGGCAAAGATGATCGATACGGCTCAATGCACCCAGTGCGGCGGTCGTTATGTCGTGCACGCGATGGACTTGCACCGCAATTTTGTCTGCGGGCTGTGCCACGTGCCGTCGCGCGCCGGCAAGACGCGCAAATCGACCGAAACTCTGGTCGCAGCCGTGGCCACACGGCCCGCATTGCCCGTGTCGGGCAGGGCAGGTACCGCAACACGACGCAGCGCCGTGGCGGCCTGAGCCGGCGGTCTCCGATCCAGTGGCATCCGGCCGCTAAAGCAGCGGCCCTTTCCTGACGTAAACCCACCTATCGGGCGGAGCGCCAAAGGCCCCCGCCGGATGGGCGGCCACCACGTCGCAAGCGGAGTCGCCCGCGCGGATTCAGGGCGAACAGGAAAGGAAGCGTGCGGCCGTGCTGGTCATACTCGGATACATCATAGTCACCGGCTCGGTGCTTGGCGGATTCGCCATGGCCGGTGGCCACCTTGCCTCCCTGTTCCAGCCGCTGGAATTGCTGATGATCGGCGGCGCCGCGGTCGGGGCCTTTGTCTGCGGCAACAACGGCAAGGCGATCAAGGCAACGCTGAAGGCGTTGCCGCAGACCCTCACCGGCTCCAAGTACACCAAGGCGGCATACATGGATCTGATGGGTCTGCTCTACGACATCCTGGCCAAGGTGCGCAAGGAAGGACTGATGACCATCGAGTCCGACGTGGAGAACCCGAAGCAGAGCCCGCTGTTTTCGAAGTACCCGCGAATACTCAATGATCACCACGTGATGGAGTTCATCACCGACTACCTGCGCCTGATGGTCGGCGGCAACCTGAATACCTTCGAGATCGAGAACCTGATGGACAACGAGATCGAAACCCACCACCAGGAAGGCCATGTGCCGGTGCACGCGGTTGCGCGCCTGGGCGACGGCATGCCGGCTTTCGGCATTGTCGCCGCGGTGATGGGCGTGGTGCATACGATGGGTTCCGTCGGCAAGCCGCCGGCGGAGTTGGGCATCATGATCGCCCACGCGCTGGTCGGCACCTTCCTCGGCATTCTGCTGGCCTATGGGTTTGTCGGTCCGCTGGCGACACTGCTCGAGCAGAAGCTCGACGAATCGACAAAGATGTTCCAGTGCATCAAGGTCACGCTGCTGGCGAGCCTGAACGGCTATTCGCCGGCGCTGGCGGTCGAGTTCGGGCGCAAGGTTCTGTATTCGACCGAGCGGCCGTCCTTCGCCGAGCTCGAAAAACACGTCAAGCGCAAATAAATTCACGCGACGGAAACAGTCATGGCTGACGAATCCCAGCGCCCGATAGTCGTCAAGCGCATCAAGAAGGTAGCCGGTGGCCACCACGGCGGCGCTTGGAAGATCGCCTACGCCGACTTCGTCACCGCGATGATGGCCTTCTTCCTGCTGATGTGGCTGCTCGGATCGACGGCCAAGGGTGACCTGAGGGGTATCGCCGATTTCTTCAACACGCCGCTGAAGGTGGCGCTCGCCGGTGGCAGCGGTTCCGGCGACAGCTCGCACGTCATCAACGGCGGCGGCAAGGATCTTACGCGCAGTGAAGGCCAGGTCATGAACGGCGAACTGCAGTCCGACCGCCGGATGATCAACATCAAGGCCGCCCAGGCCGAGATGGAACAGCGTCGCGAGGAAATCAAGATGACCGAGCTTAAAGTGCGGCTCGAGCACCTGATCGAGTCAAATCCCGCACTTCATCGATTTCGCGAGCAGTTGCTGGTTGATGTCATCACCGAAGGCCTGCGCGTGCAGGTGGTCGACGCCCGCAACCGGCCTATGTTCGCTTCCGGACGTGCCGAGCTGCAGCCTTACGCGCGTGACATCCTGGTCGAGATCGGGCGCGCGCTGAACGGCGTCGAAAACCGCATCTCCATTGCCGGCCATACCGATGCCACACCCTACGCCTCGGGAGAGCGCGGCTACAGCAACTGGGAGCTTTCCGCCGATCGTGCGAATGCCTCGCGCCGCGCCCTGGTGCTCGGCGGCATGGATGAGGGCCGCCTGGTCCGAGTCATCGGCATGTCGTCGGCGATACCGCTCGACCGCAATGATCCCTACAACCCGCTGAACCGGCGGATCAGCCTGATCGTGATGAACAAACAGGCCGAAGACGCGGTGAACCGCAGCAGCAGTGCCGCTGATTTCAGCATTCCCAATCATGTCGACCTTTCAAAACTTGTTCGCGGCGCCTCCTGAGCCGGTTGCACATCGCTCCCTGCCGCCGGCGCTGGTCGCGCTGCTGCTGCAGGCGGCTTGTGTGTCCCTGGCGTGGACGATCGGCGGGCTGGCACCGGCCCTGCCGTGGACGGTGCAGGCCGGCCTGCTTGCGGCTGCGGCCAGCTTTGCGCTGGCGCTGGCGCCGTGGTGGATCGTGATCAATGCGCTGTTCGTGCCGGCGCTCGAGCTGGCGCAGTCGGCCGCGTTACCGGCGGCGCTGTGGCTGGGCGGGTTCGTGCTGCTTGCACTGGTGTTCTGGGGCGTGGCACGCACCCGGGTGCCGCTGTTCCTGTCCAGTGATGCCGCCGCGCAGGGGCTGGCGGCGCTGCTGCGGGACGCCAAGGTGCAGTGTTTTGCCGATTTGGGTTGTGGTGATGGCCGGCTGCTGGTGC